>JAATGT010000331.1 GCA_015654525.1 Bacteroidales bacterium | reverse complement strand
GTTTTCCTTTTCCTTTTATATTTATTATTTAGACCACCCGTTGTTGTCGATGATTATAAACACTGCACTAATTGTATTCCTATCAGATTTAAGAGCTAAAATCGGGGTTATAAGTGATAAATAATATTTCACAATCTGTTTTTTTTTATAAAATGCAGATAAACTACCTCTTAGCTCGTAATTATTTACCTGTAACTACTTAATTGATGGCTCTCTACTTAGTCCGTAAAACCCATTTCCTGCATTTTCTGGCTGTTGACAAACAAAGCCATTCCGGTTTTCATCCGCCTGAAACTTTCTTTTTCGTAAAACAGTTCTTTGCCGGGCGGAGCGTATAAGATGAAATTGCAATTAGCCGTATTTTCCACTATAGCCTGAATGATCATTTTGCCAATGCCTTTGCCCTGATAGAGGGGCGAAACAGCCACGTCGTATATGGCAGATTGATATTCACCGTCGGAGATAGCCCGACCAAAACCAACCAGCTTATCGTCGTCAAAGATAAACACAACGGTATAACTATTTTCAAACGCGCGTTGGTGCATCTCGCTGCTATGATACCCCATCCCAACTTGCCGAAGTGTATCAACTACCTCGTCCCAATTAATGTTTTTCGTGTCGCGTTGTATTCGTAAATTCATTTGTTCAACTGTTTTGTGTGTTATTTTCAGTGTTTATTTCTAATCATTGGCAGCGGGTTACTCACTCTTGTCAGGCATCTGTTTCAAGTGTTTTACTTCCTGAATCTCTCCTTTTCCGAACGACCAGTTTTCCGAACCGTTATTTTCTATCAACACAATGATTATATCATCTGCCAGTACTTCGGTAGTCGACGAAATATTGCCGGCTATCTGTGCATATAAGTTCTTTTTCTGCTCAAGCGTTCTTCCTGCACCGGCAATAATTTGAATATAAACCATCCTGTTTGTATGATTGATGTCCAAATAGTTCTCGGGATAAAGCAACTGAGCAGGTTTTAGTTCTTCTATGACATGGAAATAATCATTTTCCGGAATGTTGAATTCCTGAATCAGAGAACGGTGAATAGCTTTAGATATGTTCTGCTTTGTGATTGCCGATAATTCCTCGGCTAAACTTATTCTTACAAATGGCATTGGATATGGTGTTTGGTTTAAAAATTTATTATTCCTCGCGTTTGCAATGAGATTTTTATTGTAACACAATTTTCGTGTAAATTGTTAGTCCGGCAAAACGTAAATATCAATAGAAAACAGAGTGCAACTTGATTTTTCTACTTTATAAGTTCCAGACAAAGACGTTCCCATTTTTCGCCCTCCAAAGTTAGTTAAGCTTTTTTTGTGGTAGCAACATTTTACTGTTTTTTCTCTCTTTCCGTTCACCCCTGTTTCTTATGCATTCGATGCTTTTTCTTTACCGTTCGGAGCTACTTCTTATCTGTTCAGCTCTTTCTCTTGCTTGTCCAATGCTATTTCTTTCGAGTCGACCTCTATTTCTTGTCTGTCCGATGCTATTTCTTTCCTGTTCACTTCTATTTCTTCCCTATCCGGTGCTACTTCTTCCTTGTCTGATCCTATTTCTTCCATGTCCAACCTGATTTCTTTGCTGTCCGCCCATTCCCCTTAACAGTCCAACCGTTTTCCTTAACAGTCGTCTGCCATTTCTTTGTTGTCCTACCTCATAATTAACGATTCCTACCCTATTTCTTTATCGTCCTACCCTTTTTCTAACATATCCGATACGATCCCTTAACAGTCCAACCATTCTCCTTAATAGTCCGATGCGATTTCTTTAAGATCTGTTTGCATATATGTGCTATCCGTTTCTACTCATTTTCGATTGTGGGGCTAAATCTCGGTAGTGTGCATATATTTTGCGTAAATTTGCACTCCATTTAATCAATTATCTCCGATGTCCGACATTACCATACAATTTACAGGCGTAGCCGCCGAGCTGGTACTTGGCAGCTATATGCCTAAAGATGCCACCATCTTCAATAACTGGGAAGAGTTTTTTCATTATAACAATCTGATCCATGTTTCGCAGCTACTTACCGATCATATTTCGGTTATGGAAATCAAACAGGATGATGTGGTGGTATTCAGTGGGCAGTTATCGCCTACTCATATCTTTCCGCAAAAGAGCACAGCACCGGCTTTGCAACAACATGCCCTGTATTTGCGTACCGAATGTGCCGAGCAGGCAATATATCGCTGTACGTTTCAAACCGGGAACTTTGACAAAGCAAAACTACGCTTCGAGACACAGGACTATGATCAGCTGTTTAAAGTCGGAAACTCTTTTCTGTCGAAAGTGTTATATGATGGTACCGAACTATCGTTGGAGTGGGTAAGTGCCAAACCGGTGGGTAATATTTGTGTACTGTGTCGCTTCGAAAATGGTTATCTCGTGCCTGTGTACGATGCCGTGAATAAAATAGCAAGCACTCCAACTAATCGTTAATCACTAATTTCGTTTACAAATTTGTAATCTCATTGACATCTTTTTGTAACAAATAAAGCTTTACTTTGCAGTGTAAATCTTTTCAACAAATAAATTTTCTGATAGCTACTTGTCTAACTCGTAACTAACAACTAATCTCCCGCAGGTAAAGGCTGATTGGCGTAGAACATTACTACGACAACCGGCTACATCTACGGGATACTTTTTTTGTGAACGGCTATCACTGATCCTCTTCTACTACTAGCTGCAGACAGCAAAATAAACATTTCGTATTCCATTGCCGTTATTAGATAGAATCAAAATACTAACCCCAATGTACTATGAGGTATAGCTATACTCTTTTGCTTTTTATTCTCATGCTTTCGGCACAAGCTTTTGCTCAAAAAGGCAATATCAAAGGACGCATTTATGACGCTAAAACGAATCAGTCTATTCCGTATGCTTCTATTCTTATCCAGGGTACCGATGTGGGCTCTACATCCGATGCCGAAGGTAATTACAACTTTACGGCAGTCGATCCCGGTTTTAACCGATTAGTCGTTAGCCTTATCGGTTATCATAGCACTGTTTCGTCCGAGTTTCAGGTCCAGGGCAATCAAACTACCTTTATCGATGTGGCGGTAGAAGAATCTGCCGTGCAGTTGGGTGAGGTTACCGTCCATCAGAACTTTAATGTCAGAAAGATTGAAAGTCCGCTCTCTGCATTATCCATCGGAGTACAGGATATTGAGAAAGCTGCCGGTGCTAACCGCGATGTTTCCAAGGTAATACAGACCTTGCCCGGCGTAGGAGCCACCGATCCCAATCGCAACGACCTGATTGTACGTGGAGGCGGCCCGTCGGAGAATGTGTTTTATCTTGATGACATTGAAATTCCACTTATCAATCACTTTACCACACAAGGTGCTTCGGGTGGTGTGGTGGGCATTATCAATCCCGACTTTGTACGCGAAATTAATTTCTATACCGGTGCCTTTCCGGCCGACAAAGGCAATGCGCTCAGTTCGGTGATGGATATCCGCCAGAAAGACAGTAGCAAAGACCGCATCCACAGCAAGCTTTCCGTAGGTGCTTCTGATGCTGCTCTGACGCTTGATGGACCTATTGGGAAAAGTTCCACGTTTATTGTATCAGCCAGGCAATCTTATCTTCAGCTGCTGTTTTCGGCGCTGGGTTTACCCTTTTTGCCGACCTATAATGACTTTCAGTTTAAACTTAAAACCCGCATTGATAACCGAAATGAGATCAGTTTTATCGGAATCGGTGCTATTGACAACAGTAAACTGAACACCGGAATCAAAAACCCGACCGAGAATCAGGCTTATATTTTGTCCTATCTGCCATCATACAAACAGTGGGATTATGCTTTGGGAATAGTCTACAAACATTTTGCAGATAATCATTACGATACTTGGGTGTTGAGCCGCAATATGCTACACAATAGTAATTTTAAATACAAGGATAATAATACCGACAGCCTTAAAAGGTCCGATTATAGTTCTGATGAAGCCGAAAACAAAGTCCGCTTTGAACGTAACTATCCCGATCTGCCGGTGAAACTGTCTTTTGGTGGCGGCATGAAGTATGCGCACTATAGTAATTACACCAACCGACAGATTCTTTTAAATAATACAGCCACTGATTTGCTTTACAGTACCAACATTAATGTGTTCGGCTATCAGGCTTTTGCGCAGGCTTCCAAAGAGCTGTTGGACGAACGTCTGAAACTATCGTTGGGCATCAATATGGCCGGTCTCGATTATAACCGGAATATGACCAATCCGCTTAATCAGTTTTCGCCACGCTTCTCGGTGTCTTACGCCCTTTCGCCTGATTTGGATCTGAATGCCAACATAGGGCGTTACGCTCAGCAACCGGCTTACACCACACTCGGCTACCGCGATGCACTCGGCATTTTGGTGAATAAAACGGAAGATTTACGTTACATCATCTCCAACCAGGCCATTGCCGGGCTGGAATACCGGCCTATGGAAAATATGCGCTTGAGTGTAGAGGCATTTTACAAAGGCTATAATGATTATCCGCTCTCGGTAACTGATGGGATAAGTATTGCCAGTAAAGGAACCGATTACGGGGAGGTGGGTGACGAACAGATAGTTTCCACAGGCAATGGACGTGCTTATGGACTGGAAGTGCTTTATAAAATCATGGAAATGAAAAGACTGAACGTGACGGCTACTTATACTTATTTTCGGAGTGAATTTACTAATGTTGCTGGTGTATATCTGCCTTCTGCCTGGGATACCCGGCATTTGTTCAACCTTATAGGTCGTTATAAACTCCCTCGTAACTGGAATGTCGCCATGCGTTGGCGTTTTGTAGGCGGTGCTCCTTATACGCCTATCGATCCTCTTTCGGCAGTTAAATCTGTTTGGGATATCAATCACAAACCTGTTTTGGATTACTCCCGCTTCAATTCTTTGCGCAAACCCGACACCCATCAACTAGATCTCCGTATCGATAAGGAGTTTTATTTCAAAAAATGGGTGCTCAATCTTTACACCGACATTCAGAATGCTTATAATTTCAAAACCCGCGGAGCACCTGTTTATACCAATCTTGATACCGGTACAGTCGATGCTTCGGGTAATAAAGTATATACACCTCAAACCGATCCCAATAATTCCGGCAAGTACTTGTTGCGCACTATCGATAATTTGAGCGGAACTGTCTTACCTACTATTGGTATTATTATAAAGATGTAAATCAGAACAATGTATTGTGGAGTCAAATAACAACGTCCAACTCTATTCACAGGGTTGGACGTTGCAGTTTAGCATTTCTTTTTGTTTATCTCGGGATATTTTATTCTGTTGTGGTAAATGTTTTTGATCTTTTCTTTGAACACTGATTTTACCGTTTCCACATCGCGGAATGAAATGGGGGCTTCTTTAAACGCTCCTTCAGCTATTTGTCCGTCTATCATGCTTTCCACCATTTCGTCTATACTCTCGTCGGTGTATTCAGTCAGGCTTCTCGATCGGGCTTCCACAGCATCGGCCATCATTAATATGGCGGTTTCCTTATTGTTCGGCAGCGGACCTGGATAGGTAAACACGGCTTCATCCGGCTTTTTATCCGGGTTGGCATTGATGTAGGAATTGTAGAAATATTTAGTTTTCCCAAATCCGTGATGTGTGCCTATAAAGTTGATGATCTGTTCCGGCAGGTGGCTCTTCTTAGCTATTTCGACCCCGTCAGTAACGTGGTTTATCACAATTTTCGAAGCTTCTTCAAAGTCGCATTCCGTCAGTGGGTTTTTTCCACCCATCTGGTTTTCTATAAAATATTCGGGATGTCTCATCTTACCAATGTCATGGTATAGTGCTCCCGTACGTACCAGCAAGCTGTTTGCATTGATCTTTTTGGCAGCTTCGGTGGCTAGGTTCGATACTTGCAATGAGTGTTGAAAAGTACCGGGTGCCCGCTCAGAAAATTCCATCATTAAATCACTATTGATATTGGTCAGTTCTACCAGGGTAACACTCGAAACCAGATTGAATATCTTTTCGAAAAGATAAATCAGTACATAGGCAAACAACAGGAAAGCACTACTAACGCCAAAGTAAAAAATATGCTGCCAGTTAATGCGTAATACATCTCCCTCGGAAATACATTCGAAGGCCAGATACATTACAAAGTAACTCATGAATATATATAACGCCGTTTGTGCCAACTGTGAGCGTTGTGACATGTCTTTCAGGCTGGAAACGGCTGCCATACCAATGGCAATTTGTATAACAATAAATTGAAAAGCATTATCCACCATAAACGAAATAATAAGCACCGTGATGATATGTGCAAACAGAGCCGTTCTGGAGTCAAAGAAAACACGGATAATTATAGGCAATAATGCGAATGGAACCATGTAATAGTTCAATGTCGTAAAATTGATAGTAACAGACGTAAGCCCTACGATCATAAAGATAAGTAGCAGGATAAAAATTAGATTACTGATACTTTCATAAATTCGCGGCCGAAACAGGTAGAGGTATAAGAAAAGTAGCGTTATTAAACCTAATATCATCACTATTTCACCAATCACTACAATGGATGACTGTTGCAGAGACGAATTACGCTTCTCGGATTCTATTTTAAGCGAATGTAACACCTGATAAATACCCGGAGTCACAATCTCACCGCGATCGATAATTCGTTCGCCCGATTGAATCATGCCCGACGTGAGTGAAAGATTTTTCAATAAATCGTTTTTCGCCATTTCTGACGTGATGCTATCATATTTTAAATTTTCCGAAAGGTATAAATTAATGTCATAGGATTTGAGTGTGGCAGGTGCATCGTTTATTATTTCTTCGTAAGCAGTTCGCGCTGTATACACATTAGCCAAAGGCATGGCATGTGTAACACGATTGGGCAGTATGCACGAAATATTGCCACGTTTGTCGTTGATTAACTTGTTATATTCATCTACCGAAATGATACCCACAGAATAAATCGATTTAAATTTATTCTTAATATAGTTCGGAATACGGGATGAACCTTCTCCTTTTTTTTGTAAGTCGCTGTAAAGCTTTTTGAGTTGGTGATTCATTACTGCCGTATCTAACTTATAAAACGGAGTGTAGTCTTGCAGAATCTCTTCTTTCTCTTTTCCTATTTGCTGATCGTTTTTATAAATAGGAAAATCAAATGAGGCTGTAATCAATCCATATGACCAGGGTTTCCCAATTTCAAATTGATACTTGAATTTATCGCCGGATGGATACAAAAGTACGATAAGCACAACTAAAATTGCAAATAGTCCTGCTTTTTCGGCATGTTTGAGTTGGGGTTGAGTAATTTTTATGCTCATATAGGAACTGTTGAAATAAGAATGAGATCGCTAAAATCAAAAATCGCGGAAAATTACTAAAAAAAATCCTAATGGAAACATTATCATTAAACTTTCCTTATTTTTGTATGGAAAAACACTTGCAATAGCAGGAAATTTTGCTTTTAAACCCCGTATCTATGACCGGAATCGTAATTCTCCCTCTTGTTCCACTTCGCGAAAGCGATAGCGAACGCAGCGAAATGACTTCACAACTTCTTTTTGGCGAACTTGTAGAGATACTTGAAACACGTGAGCGATGGATTTTGTTGCGAAATCTGGCTGATAATTACATTGGCTGGGCTGATCGCAAGATGATTCGTGTTCTGACCGATGCCGATGCATTGCAGCTCATTGGTTCCAACCCATCCTGCGTTTGCATTCCGTTGCTGGAGGGCGAGGATCTTAGTTCCGGCGACAAGCTGACTTTACCCGGGGGTAGCAAACTGGTTGGAATGAATGGTATAGAACTCAAAATTGATAACAATAACTTTCTTTTTGATCCGATCCTATTACATCAGGGTACAGAAAAAAGTGGTGAACGTCTCATCTCGCTGGCCCGGCAATATCTCAATGCTCCCTATCTGTGGGGTGGAAAATCGCTTTTAGGCATTGATTGTTCAGGTTTTGTGCAAGTTGTTTTTTCGATGTGTGGCATTCAGTTACCGCGTGATGCTTCACAACAGGTTAGTTGTGGTCAACTTATCGGTTTTTTATCTGAAGCTAAAGCTGGTGATCTGGCTTTTTTCGAAAATGCGGATGGAAAAATCACTCATGTAGGCATTTTACTCAATTCTCATCAGCTTATTCATGCTTCGGGTTGGGTGAAGATTGAATCCATTGACTCACAAGGTGTCATTTCTGCTCAAACTGGGGAGTATACTCACAAACTCCGGGTAATAAAGCGTATCCTTTAAGGTACGATTCAATAATTACAATATTTTTTCTCCTTCCGTGTAAGAATTTTCTTCCATTTACGTCTTACTATTAAACGGGGTAATGATTAAGCAATCAAATTTTTTATCCCGTTTCGAGTACTCATTAAGTTATCAATTGTCGACAGAAAACTTTCAATTGGAAAATGTATGGATCCCAAGCAATTTAATACTCAAATTCTTTCACTGTCCGATAGACTTTTTCGATTAGCAAAGTCGATTCTACGGAATACCGAAGCTGCGCAGGATGCTGTTCAGGATTTGAATATGAAATTATGGGAAAAGCGAAGTGCACTCGAAGAAGTCGAAAATGTACCGGCATTTATGCTGCGGTCAATGCGTAATTTATGTCTGGATAACATCCGGCAGAAGCGGGAAGAAGATGAATTACCTGTTGAATTAGAATTCACAGAACCAAATCCGCACCAGCAAGTGGAGCAAAAAGATTTGGTAATCCGAATTCGTGGTATGATAGATGATTTACCTGAATTGCAACGAACCATTATCCGGATGCGTGATGTAGAAGGAATGGAGTTATCGGAAATTGCGTATGTCACTTCGCTCACTGAAAATGCAGTAAGTGTCAATTTGTCGAGGGCCCGACAAAAGATCCGACAGAAAATAATATATGAACAAAAACGTGTGGAGGAAATCGTATGGAAAGGATGAATGATTTATTGGAAAAATACTTTAGGGGCGAAACGTCGCTTACAGAAGAAGCTGAATTGAGGCATTATTTTGTTTCCAATGAAAATGTAAGTGCCGGACACGAAGCTTATAGAGCCCTGTTTGTAGCTTTTGATCAGGAACAGCAAGAAACCCCTGATGTCTCACTTCCGAAAGGATTGCAGCAACAGCATAAAGTAAAACGTTTTTGGATTCGGGCATTCTCTTATTCGGGTATTGCAGCAGCTCTGGTATTGGCTTTGTGGATTCAACGTCCTCAGCAGGAAAAGGATTATGCTATTATGCATGGTCGACGGATTGATGATCCGGAATATGCCCAAAGATATGCAGAAAAAAAACTGAATGATGTGAATGAAATGCTCCAAAATGGGTTGAAACCGTTGAGAGATATGGAGGCCTTGAAAGAAAATCTCCGCAATGGCCGTAAGAATGGGAGTGTAAAGACAGAAATAACAGAATCAGATAAAAATCGTAACATTAATAATTAAAAAGATGAAAAAGACAATTTTATTAATTGCCGTACTATTTATTGCTGCGGCAAGTCAGGCACAAACGCTTCAAAGTCTATTTGACAAATATAGTGAAGATGAACATTTCGAGTATGTCTCTGTAGGAGGAAATGGAATGATGATAGCCTCGTCAAAGGGTAATGTAGCAAAAACAAAAAATCCTAACTCAGGTTCTAAAACAAAATCAACCAAGATTCTTACATTGAAAGCCGGAAGCGATTCTCAGATAATGAAAGCATTTGAAAAGGATCTCAATGCGGTACTGGAAGCCGGTAAGTTTGAGACAACACTTGAGACCCGAAGCAAAGGGGATAGTACTCATATGTATTATCGTAGTTTAGGAAAAGACAGTGCTGATCAGCTTATCGTTGCTAAAACAAAAACAGAGCTAAGTCTGATCTGGAATAGTGGAAAACTAAGTAAAGGTGAAGTAATGCCGGGAGTTTCATTGAATACAGATGACGATGACGCTGGTGATACGGAAAAATCCTGAAGCTAACACACAAATTAAAAGATACATTTTGTTTATTAATCTTCAGGGATTAATAGTAAAACCAACTCGTTGCGAAACTCGTTGGTTTTTTTACTTTTGAAGGCTAAGAATAAATCCTACAAAACCGATTCCGATAATAACCAGTCCGATAATTTGATTGATGATTTTGAGCTCTCTCATGTTGAGTTTGTTTTTAAACTTACTCACCAGAAAGGTTAGTAAGCTCCACCATAAGATGGCCCCTCCGAGAATAGATGATATTCCGATAACAGATACCAGAAGTGTAGTTTTATTTCCTATAAATTCGAAACGGGCAAACAAAGCAATCAATACAAATAAAACCAATGGATTTGAAAGAGTTAATCCGAATGAAGTCATAAAATCTCTGAAAAGGCTATGCTTGAAAGTCTCATTTGGTTTTGGTTGTGTGGCCGGATTACTCCTAAAGATATACAACCCAAAGATAGCAACAACCAAACTTCCGGCTAGTTGTATAATGAAGCGATGTTCTTCAATAAAATCTAAAACAAAGCTTAAAAAAAATAGGGTAATAATGGTATATATTAAATCAGAAGTAGTAGCTCCAAGTCCGGTTGCAATACCATATTTTTGACCTCTGTTAAGAGTTCGTTGTATGGTAAGCATTCCAATTGGACCCAATGGTACCGAGATACATAATCCAATTAAAATTCCCTTTATAATAATTTCAATCATCTGCTGCGTTTATTCATTGCAATACAAAGATAGGTTTTTTTGGTGATTTTGAAGCACTAAAATACTATTGTTTTGCAATCTTCATGCTGTATTCAGTTGGCAATGAAAGAATCAAAAACCAAAGTTGTCAATTTTTTTATTAAATTTTTTAGCTTCTGTAGGTTTTTTAGCTTTGACCTGCGTTTCGTTACCTTCCACGTAAATAGCCTGATATGGACGAGCCGGACAGATGGATTCACAAGCTCCGCAACCGATACATATATCTTCCGTAACCTCAGGAATAGTAAGCCCGTTTTTGTATGGAATCATGTGTACGGCTTGTGTTGGACAATGTTCTGAACAGGCACCACAATCTCTTTCGTTGGTGAATACTACACATTTTTGTTTCCGGAAATGAGCAACGCCAATCTGTGTTACTTTTTTCTCTTCGAGTGGTAGACGTTGTAAAGCGCCTGTCGGGCAAACACTGGAACATATATTACAATCGTAACTACAGAATATATGAGTCGAAAAAGCCAGATGAGGTTGGGTTATTCCAGTGATGCCATATTGAAGTGCTGCGGGTTTAAGTACTTGCATCGGACATTTAGTTACACAAAGCTGACAACCGGTGCAATGAGAATTAAAATGTTCCAGATTGCTTGCTCCCGGAGGCATTATCGGCTTGCGGGTAAGCATAGAGTCATTGCTGCTAATAAGTTTTTTAGTGTTTGCCAGCGCAACGGTAGTTAGTACAGCTCCTGATGCCAGGAGGAAAGTCCTTCTGGTGTTATTTATATCTTCTTGAATAGCTGAGTTTTGTTTTTTATAACGATATTCAAACTTGATAGCGTCTTTTTTACATGATGAGAGGCAATTAAAGCAATCTACGCAACGCGAATCATCTATTTTTTTATTCTTACTGTCAATGCATTGCGATTTACATTGTTTAGCGCATGCTCCACAACTATTACAGGCTGAATCGTCCATAGATATATGAAAAACAGATATCTTAGAAAGAAGTCCCAGTGATGTTCCCACCGGACAAATCGTGTTGCAATATAATCTGCCTTTTGACCATGACATGACTGCAACTATAATAAAAAACAAAAACGACACACTAAACGCAAGCGGAACAAAACTAACTTGTTCAACCTTATAAAGCGTATAATTTCCCATTCCACTCAGTACGTAAGCCAGGCCATTATTAATCCAGATAGCCAGTGGTCTGAATAGTTGTGATGTAATTCGTCCAAAAGTGCTGTATGGATCGAGAAGTAGCACTAAAGATGAGCTACCCGCAATAAAAGCGATTACAGTTACAGCTAAAATACTATAGCGAAGTATATTTTTAGGTTTGGCATAATTGAACCGCGACTTCTTATTTTTCTTCTTGAAAAATCCGCCTTTTCGGGATGAAATATCCTGAAACACCCCCAACGGACAAATGCTGGAACAATAAATCCGTCCGAATAATAGACTTAAAACAAATAAAACAAGGACTACAATGAAATTCAACGACAATAAAGCCGGAATCCACTGAATGGAGAGTAACTGATGTAGATGTGTCGGTAGTTTTCCTGTAAAATCAATAAAGAATAAAACTATTGGAAGAAAAAATAGCAAAGATAATACGACACGAACGCTTTTTAGAAATTTCATGGAATGGGTGTATAAGATAATTACTGACTCAGGTTATCTGTAACTAATACGAATCAGGAGTTGAAAAATAGTCCGTAGGACTTACATATCCATACGATAAACAGACATGTGTGCTTATTGTCCGTAAGGATATTCTCGTTTTTCTCTGTTCCTACGGGGAATTGGTTGTAATTGTTTTCATTTTCTATTGATATGTATTCCTTGCGGGAAATAACTTATTAGAAGCAAAATATACATATTTTCAACCTCAGCTTTGCAGAACTAATTAAAGTTTAATTCGTTTTACCTTCAGTTTTTCCAGGTTTTGTGTGCCGACCTTCAGTTTTTCGGCCAGGCTGATATGACGAACATCTTTAATGTCCGTAGGTTGCACCTGCGAGAATAATTTCATGGAAGCAGTGTCGGCAGCTACAAAATCAGGCGATACGATCAATGACTTTAGCATCACAACATCGGAAGTGGATTTCCCCTGAGGTCCGTTTGATTTCATAATACGGTATGCATCAACAATATTCAGGGCAGGTCTTTTGTGGAAGGTGGCAGCATCGGCAATACATTGGTGCAAATCATGGTTGTGAAAATAACCTCTGTCCCAAACAATGCCCATCAGATTTTTCATCGAAATAGAGTTTTTTGCTCCACCATGATGTTTCAGTACCGGAACATTAAACCATACATCGCAGTCGAGTAATGCCTGATGAATTTTGGCCTTCTTCAGACTGACGGCATGTGGCAGTTCTACTTCCCGATAATAAGATTCGTCATTTGCCGGAACCATTTTTCCGCCTGCTGCTATTACCGCTTTTTCGATACCGCTGTTAGTATAACATTTCTTCCAGTCCTGACAGGTGTGATCAAATACAATCACTTCGCTGGCACCTGCACTTTTGCATAGCTTTACTAAGGTGCCAATTAATTCAGGATTTGTATTTGCTGCCAGTTCGGGTGTTTTATCCCAACCAATATTTGGTTTAATAACAACGCGCTGACCTTTCTTTACATAGTGGCTTATTCCACCCAGCTCTTTTAATGCCCGATTCAGCATAACGGCTGGCTGACCGCCCATAACAGCTACTAAATCTGGTTCGGAGTGCACAGCCAGCTTTTTATCAGCTACTGCAGATGCAAGTGCATTTGTTTTAAAGATAGAGGCTATGCCTACTATGGCTGCTGATTTAAAAAAATCTCTTCTTTTCATACTATTTTAAATAATCGATTAAAATCATATAATTTTTAAATCTCATCTTCTGCCTCGACGGGTTTTCGTTTCACCACCATGGCACTTATTTCCCACAACATATAGATAGGGAGGAAAACCACCATTAAGGTAAACGGATCGCCGGTAGGGGTAACCACAGCGGCAATGATCAGCAATACCACGATGGCATGTTTACGAAACCGGTTGAAGAACCCGCGGTTCAAAATGCCCAGTTGTGATAAAAACCACGAAAGTAAAGGCAACTCGAAAACCAGTCCCATCATAAAACACAGCATTAAAAAGCTATCCATGTACGAGTCCAACGAAACGCTTTGCTCTATAAATTTACTAAGCTGGTATCCGGCTAAAAAGCGTAATGTGAGCGGAAAAACAATCAGGTAGCCTATTGACACACCTATAAAAAAAAGAATATTTCCAAACAGAAATGCCCACCCTGCATTTTTTCGTTCGTGTTTGTAGAGCGCCGGTTTGACAAACAGAAAAAGCTGATAAATAACAAACGGAAAACTTAATACCAGAGCAAACCAAAACGATGTTGACATGTGAATGAAAAACTGCGATGAAAGATTAATATTAATCACTTTCACCTGAAAAGATCCCAGAACAAAATCAGGGAACAATGCTATGTGTTTGCTGGCTTCGTTAAACCATTGGTATAAAAAGAAATTGTTTCGTGTTGGTGCCAGAATGACCGAATCGAAAATTTGGGGCATGTAAAGAAAGAACACCAGCGAAGCAACGCCTACAAAAGCTGCAATTCGAAATAATGTCTTTCGTAAATCATCAAGATGATCCCAAAATGTCATTTCACTGTCATCTAATTTGCTCATGCGTTTTTACTTAACGGTATCTTTTTTCTCGTCTGAAGTAACGTCTTTTTTTATTTCCGTTTCGATATCATTAAGGCCTTCTTTGAAACTTTTGACACCTTTGCCAAGTCCTTTCATTAATTCGGGTATTTTTTTTCCACCAAATAATAACAAAACAATTAAGGCTATAACAATGACTTCGCCTGCTCCTAAATTTAAAAATAATAAGTGGTTCATGATAGTGCTGTTTTTATATGGTTCTATGTAAATTAAACTTAATATTAAGCTGTAAAAATACAACTATATTTTTATACAGAAAAACATAGTTGTGCAATAATTCTAATTGAATTCGTTAATGATATTTAATTCATAATTAGGTGCTAAGTTTATTCTACTTATGAAAACAAAGCTTTGTCTGTTTTTTGTATAAAAATGCCTTGCAAACTTTAGTTTACAAGGCATTTTTTTGTATTCTTCGTTATTCCGGATCGGGGATGCAATTTTAATCATTCTTTTTGATTATCTCCGATTTCAAGGGTAATAAAATTAGAGTGATTTCACCGGAATACAGATGTCGAAAATGAATTTTTGTTCGGGATGCTTGCTATGATCATTGTGATACAGTTCGTACGAATAACCATCACCCGGTTCGTAACCACTTTCGGTAAGCCATACGCACATGGTGTTCCAGGCTTGTTCAAATTCGATTATAGAAATCTCGAAATTTCCTACGGCATATTTACCGGCCGGGATATTCATTTTGCCAATTTCACCCTCTACTTTTACTTCTCTGTTTACAATCAGGCAGGCGCTTTGTCTCACTTTTCCAATCTCTGTTACCGATGGATCATCGTGATAAACAGTCATTGTTTTTGCATCGGGTGAATTGAGTAATCCACGTGGACCTGCAAATTGCATAAGTTTGCCATAGGCTTTACCAATTTCATTGAATGCACCTGTGTGGCGACAATAAATAACCTGCACTTCGGGCATTTTTTTTACCGTAACTTTTGTTTCCATAATAATAAGTTGTTTTAAATTTACGGTACAAAGTTCTTCATTTGAGGTGTAAGAGAGTTTACTTTTCTTGCTTAGTGCTTGACCTTTCTTGCTATAATAAACTCCATCTTTAACGAACAGAGGTTTCTCGCCCGAACGGAATTCTTTGGCACTCATACCAAAATATTTTCGGAATGTGCGACTGAATAGGGAGGTACTGCTGTAACCGCAATCGTAAGCAATGTCGGAAATACTTTTGTCTGGGATATCCTTGAGTTGTTGGGCGGTTTTTTCAATCCGTATGCGTTGACAAAAACCAGCCGGTGTTTCGCCAATCAATACGGTAAATATCCGGTGAAAATGGAAAACGGAAAAATGAGCTACTTCCGCCATTTCTTCTAAACTTATCGATTCCTCAATATGTTTTTCGATATATTCCATTACACGGTTAATTCGGGAGATGTATTCGGCTTTACTCAATTCTTGTGTTGTCATAGTTCGGGTTTTAAATAAGCCACAAACATAATCAATTTTTGTATGACGAGAGTTGACTAATCTTGCTTTTTCGACCGGTTGTGTTTGTTGAGATCTTGTATGACGCTAAATAGAGAATAGCTGGATTTAGACAAAAAAAGCAGCATATAACATAAAAAAAATCGTTGAATTTTTTTTATGTTATATGCTGCTAGTTGATTTTGAATGTAGATAATAGTCTGACCGACTTACTTGGTTTAATTAATAAAGTGATATAAAAAGATGAAAGTGGCCTCCATTGCTGCTTTTCTGTTGCCATTTATTTCTAATGTAGCTTCAATCTCAGCTTTGGAAACTCCACGCAAATTTTTTAATGATTTTAGTTTGGCACGAAGGCGAACCTGACTGTTTACCAAAACAGGTTGATTGAATCGTAAATTTTCAATGCCGTAGTTCACTGTTAGCCTGGAATTATGCACCTCTACTACCTGATTCCATAAGTAAGGTAATATAGACAGGTTTAAATATCCGTGAGCAATAGTTGTTTTGTAGGGACTTTCTTGTTTCGCTTTTTCGGGATCAACATGAATCCATTGATGATCCAGGGTGGCGTCGGCAAACAAATTAATCTGTTCCTGCGTGATGGTGATGTAGTCCGATACGCCTAATTCTTTACCTATGTATTGTTCAAATTCTTCAAAACTGTCGACTCTAATTCTATTCATTATTTATTTCAGAAAGGATTAATGCAGGCAAATGAACTGCACATTTCATTTTTTTTATGTGCAAATGTACTTAAATTTGAGCATTTATGAAATAGTCGATATTGATTAAAACAGACAAATTATTGAAATTTAATTTCAATGTGCCGGTTAATTAATTTTTAATAAAAGTGATGCTGTTTGATTAAATTGATTTTATATACTCAGTTATCGGACTAATTCTGACCTTGTGGCTGATTCTGCTGGATGCTAATTGTTTGTGTATTTGATTGAACCTTATTCGTTACTTCATTTATTTGTTTTAAGTTATTGTTAAGCAAATATCATCTTTATTCTTAGCACTTGTGAGTGTGATTATTCTTTAATTCCAACGTGGTTGAACGTGGATAAAAACCCAGTTTCTGATAAAAACCCAGCACTTTTTCATGACCATAACTAACTGATAACCGAATAGAAATACATTGTTTGTCGTTTAACCATTTCATACTTTTTTTGATCAATAATTCACCGATTCCTTTTCGCCGGTATTCCTTTGAAACAAATAATGAATCGATTTCTCCCTTCTTCCGGTCTGCATCAATGGTTGAAATACAGTATCCAACCGGAACCGAATCTTTTGTTTCTGCAACTAACAAATGAAAGTTCTCCTCAGGTAGTTTGAACCAGTCGGCACTTCGTTCTGCAAACGAAAAAGAAACATAATGCTCTTTGAAATAAACCGAATCGGCTAAATGAATCTGATTTAGTTCTTCCCACAGAGTTTTTATGACTGTAAGTTCAGCAGTAGTCAATCTTTTGTAGTTAAGCTCGTTCATTAATTTTTAGTTTACTAAAAATCTTGAAATGATATTGATGAAAAAATGGAGCACAATTCCCAGGCAAATAGCCAGGCTTAATCCACCTATTATAATGATAAAAAACTGATGGCGATCTGTGTACGACCGATATAGTTTGGGAAGAATCCAAAAGGAATAAGGAAGATATAGTATGACTGATGTTATTACGGCCGGAAAATAACGTTGCAGGACAATAGTCCCCAGTATGTGTGGGAAAAAAGCATTGGCAACAAAAACCGATACAAAAATGAGCAGCAGGTTTTTGCGGTTTGATCTTTTTGTTTGAGTATTTGCCCATAAAATAAGCATCCATGCAATAATGGTAATTAATCCTACCGACCAAATCATAGCATCGGCATTATGAGGACGAATAGGCAAGGGGATGATGGCAGGAAAAATAAAATGTGAAAATCCGATGGCTTCTTCTGTATTATGAAGTGTGAAAAGAGTACCAGCAATAAGTAACTGTTTGTTGTAATCCGGTTCTGACATAATATGATTTTTTAATGTGGGGGTTAATCTGATGCAATTCATCGGAGTTGGCGGTTACAAACGCATCTATTTTTTTATAGTTGAACTTTTTCATGATTTTGTCAGAGGTTTACTTCCGGCTTGCCAATCGATGAAACTCGCGTAATTCCTGTTTTTTCTCTGCCGACAGTTGCGTTTTGGGAATACCTTCAATGGCACCTTCCAGTGCCTGTAATAAATGGATGCATGCACCGGGATCGAGTGTTTGCAGGCGCAGAAAAGCCTGTTCAGTACCTGCAGCTTTCAGTTCGGCATAGTTATTAATGCCCACCTGTATCAGTTTGGTGGCAGTATCTTTTCCTATATTGGGTTGATTATAAAGATCGGTTTCCATCATCGTATCTTTAAATTTTTATTAATCGTTATCGTAAGCATCCAGTGCCGTTTGCAGGCAGGTGGATACACCTTTTAGCCCGCACACAGTGAGTGTTATCAAAATCGTATCTTTAATCTCATCGCGCGTAGCTCCCAGTTTCTTAGCCATTTTTACATGGAAAAATACTGCTGTGCTATCGCCTGTCGATGCTTTGATGCCAATATATACCAGCTGTTTAGTTTTGCCATCCAGTCCGGTAGTCGATTTTAATGCATCGATAAGTCCATCGAAAGCTTTCGCTACTTCGGGGGCTTCGTGTTGAAATGTGTCCAGTGTAGTTTTCATACCTTATTTGTTTTTATAGAAGTGATTCGTGCGTCTTTTTATGATATGCTGACTTTATGTTTAAAATCTGCTGTTATACAAACGGTTCGAAAGCCGGTGCAAACTTACTTGTGCAGAACTCAATAATATTGTAACTGGCTGCACCGTGAATATTAAACGGGTCTTCCGACACTATACGTTCCACTTCGGCTTTGCTGTCGGCTTTACACAGAATAACTCCACCCGTACGTGGATTTTGAGCCCCCGAACAAATAAACGTATTAAGGGCATAATATTTGTCCAGAAAAATGCGGTGCTCAGCCAAATGTTTTTCTATTTTTTCCAGACCGTGGGTATAGTTGAGAAGAATGATATACATAACTGTGTTTATTTAATAAGTGAGTAACAAAGGTATGAAAAAATACAATTAACGAGCATTTGAAATAAGAAAAAAAGGACTGAAAAAATGCATTTTACCGGTATTGGCACTTGTCCGTATTCTTAAATTATTGTCACTCAATACACCTTAAATCGTAAAAATGGTTTTCTTTGTTTATATTGAGTTATTTACGACATCGTAGAAAAACTTTTATATAAGAGTTTAATGGCTGTTTACATTCTCCAAATGCAATTTATCATATAATAAATCGAAAATAATAGTTTCTAAAATCGATTTATCATATTGTAAATTGAAAATAATAGTTGATAAAATCAATTTATCATATTGTAAATCGAAAATAATAGTTTATAAAATCGATTTATCATATTGTAAATCTAAAATAATAGTTGATAAAATCAATTTATCATATTGTAAATTGAAAATAATAGTTTATAAAATCGATTTGTCATATTATAAATCGAAAATATCATATTATAAAATCAATTTATAGTATTATAAATCGAATATAACAGTTGTGAAATTGAATTTCATAGTTGGTAAATCGAATTTCATAGTTGGTAAATCAAATATAATGGGTGTGAAATTGAATTTCATAATTATGAAATTGGGAATAAATACTCTTATTGCTAAAGTTAAATAAACAACAAAGCAACAGCGCTTGTTATAACAATAAAGATTTATATTTATAGAGGAAAAATAGAGAGACAATATATAAGTAATGGAATGAATATAATGTACCATTTTAATTTTTCAAAGACGATACTATTTAACATCCTCTTTAGGGGCTTGGGGCGGAAAGTAGACTTTAATACCGCCCCTAATTATCTCCCTTCGGTCGCTGACCGTTGGTTCCCCTGAAGGGGACTTGAAATTACAACCGTATCGTCTAACGATTTTCTGAAAAATAGGACATTATTTAATTCCTATTACTTACTTATCAGGTGTTGGAATAAAAAATGTCTTTGCGTCTACATGAAAAATATAGTTATAGTGTTGCTGTTTTTGGTGTCTACAATTGCGGTTGGTGCACAAAAAATTTCAGGATTTATTTTCAAACCGGATGCCTATATCGGTACAAATGTGGGTCTGAATACTTTTCTGGCTGAAGGATATTCCACCTATTCAAAAACCCAAAGCACAGGATTTATTGGTCGTGTTACTGCTGGCTACAATCTTTCACCCGTTATGGGGATCCGAAGTTTTCTGGGATATGCTAGCCATAATTGGCCCGATTCCAGGTTTAAAAATTCCGATGGTTCATTAAAGACAATTTCATTTGATGCTCAGATGTTGACGGTTGATCTGACTGTAAATTTGAGTAACTGGTTTTCCTATTACAACCGCAACCGGATAGTTGATTTTTCTGTATTTGCGGGAACCGGCATAACCCATCGCGATAAAGCTACTTTCAGTAACGATTTGTTTAGTTATATCGGACGTGGTGGTTTACAAGGCGATTTTCATTTATCATCGTTTGTTGATCTGAATCTTATTGCCGAGACTAATTTTACGGGAGATAGCTATAATAATTATAAATCAGGTTTTTTACCTTTCGATGTTTATACCGCGTTCACAGTAGGGCTGAGTTATCACTTTCGTAGTACTGGTACCCTTTTTTCCAAGTAGGGCCTGCTGAGAAACTATAAGGCTGTCTCAAAAGTCTTTTTAGCACGCAAATAACGCAAAATACGCAAATTAACACAATCTTATCAAATTGGAATTCAACAAATAACATTCTACTTCACAAATTTTATTTGCGAAAATTTGTGTTGTTTGCGTTATTTGCGTGCCTTTGATACAGCCACATGTTATACAGTCTAAGTGTGAAGAACTTAAACTGTTTTCTTTCTAAAAAAACTCTCTTGACATTCTATCGCAAAACATGTTTATATTTTCACAATTATGGATTTTAAAAATAAAAAATTAATGTTTAAAATTATCTAGTATGAAAAAAGTAATTGCTACTATTTTGTGTTTGGGATTTGTATTCGTTACTTACTCTCAAGAAACTGAAAAGATTAATTCCGGGACTTTTCAACCTGGATGGTATCTTGGTGCGAATGCAGGTGTAAACTGGTTTATGGGTGAAGGGGATAATATTTTTTCGTTAAAGCACGATAATATTTTTTCGCTTCGCGGTAATATAGGATTTATTGGACGGGCTGTAGTGGGATACGATTTTACCCACGTTATAGGATTAAGAGCTATGCTTGGATATGCGGATCATAACTGGCCGGATGTCCGTCTGAAGAAAAAGGCAAATGGATCTTACGATGGGTATTCATTCGGTTCACAAAACCTGACAGCCGATCTAACGGTAAATCTGAGTAGTTGGATGGAAGGATTTAATCCGAACCGTGTGTTTGATCTTAGTGTTTTTGGAGGAGCAGGGCTTGCACACCGCAATAAAGCCGATTTTTCTGATGATTGGTTTGGTGCAGTTGGTCGTGGTGGTCTTCAGGGTGATTTTCATCTTACAAAACAACTTGATTTAAATCTGATTGCTGAAGCAAATATCGTAGGAGATAAATACAATAATGATAATACCGGTGTTAAGCTTGATGCTTATCCCGCTCTTACAGTAGGTATTACTTATCATCTCCGCGAAAGATCAAAAAAAGTTGCAGAAGTGTCGAAACCGGAAATTGTTGAAAAACCAACAGCTCCCGAACCTGTAACTCCGCCTCAACCGGTTGTAGTTGAAGAGCCAAAACCGGTGGTTGAAACCAAAGAAGCAACTGTTGTTAAACCACAAATTCCAGACCTGGAAACAGAGGTGTTTTATACAATTGGCAAAACCAAAATAAAAACACCGAAACAACAAGCAGCTTTAGCTAAGGCGGTTGATTATTTGCATACATATCCGGATGCCAGAATATTGATTAGCGGATATGCCGATAATAGTACCGGTACGGCGGCTGTAAATAAACGGCTATCAACAAAGCGCGCTCAGGAAGTAGCCAGATTGTTAATTGATGAATATTCCATAAGTGCCGATCGCGTTATTACAGAATGGCATGGTGATAAAGTTCAACCTTACAGTCAGGCATCTTCGAATAGGCTTGTTAAACTGAAATTGGTGTCAGCCCAATAAATTTATAACCGGATTCAAATGCTCTCGAGATAGAATGTTCTCCCAGATTATAGAGTTTTTTTATAAATCCTTGAACTAATATATGCAAAAACACACTTGAAAAGAAAGAGATGGAAATAAGGTTTTTAAAACCTTGTTATAGCTAAAATATCGGTTGCTGCTGCCGCAACAGTCAAACCTTATTTCCAGCTCTTTCTTATTTTAAAAACAGATTTACCTGATTAACACAAAACATTGCAATTTCGAATCATCGGAATGGAAGATCAAGGTAGTTAATTTCTCAATAGCATATAAACAAAACAAATTGAAATACAGATTATAAACCACTAATAACACAAATTCACACTAAAATTAGTATTCGTGAAAATTAGTGCAATTTGTGGTTGAGAGCTAAATTCAAATAAACAATCCAGTAACTATTTATAAGTTCGCTGTAAAAATATGTTTTTGCGAAATTATAAAAGCGAATCTCTTATACTTATTGCGGTTATAAAATAAATTAAATAGTGTAAATCAGAAGTTGAAAACAAGTATATCTTGTTTCTAAAAGTTATTTCCCATAGAGAATATACTATGGACTATTTTCAACGAATGATTCACATAAATAACTAATCTTTTAAAAATCATTATTATGTCAGAAAGTAACCAACGAAGTTACAGCTGCAAAGATGAAGATCTGCCCATTATCGGAGCATTGATTCTTCAAAGTTTTAGTCGTGAAAAAACACTCTTTATTACTTTTTCCAATCGATTTGCCGATCCTTTAGAAGCAAATCTAAAAACGGAGTTAGCCAGTGTAAATGAATTGGTATCTCCCGAATCGGAAACACTGTTGATAAAAAAGATAACTGAACAGATTTATACTGAAATAGAGCTGGTAGACTCTATGGCAGACCCGCTGAAAGCCTATGTTGATCTCACAAAATCTCAACTTACACCGGCTTCATTTGGCATTATAGCATTAAGGGCAGCTTGTAATAATGGAGATATTACTGCGGTTATTGATAAGCTTAAAGTGGTAAATACAAATATTACCAATCATTTATCTCAACTGAAGGAAGCAGGTTTAACGGATGAAAAAGTTAGTTCGCTAAAGACTAAAGTCAGCTTGCTGACCGATTTGAAGACACAACAACAGGATATCAGATCGAATCGGGCACTTATCGTTCAGGAAAATATTGGTCAACTAAATAGTTTTTACGATAAACTGGCAGACATTCTGTTGGTAGGAAAAACACTATTTAAAGACAATCCTGCAAAATTGAAAGAGTTTACTTTTAGTGCGTTGAAATCACAGGTAGGACAGTCGCGCTCAACTAAAAAAAACGATTCAACCAAAACAGACAGCACTACGACTACTACTAAAACAGAATCTTAAAATAGGATTTGGGGAACTCTGTAGAAGACTTGGGGAACTCTATAGAAGACTTGGGGAAGTTTGTAGAAGACTTGGGGAACTCTATCGAAGATTTGGGATATTCTGTAGATGACTCGGGAAACTCTGTAGAAGACTTAGGGAACCTTGTCGAAAGCTAGGGATACTCTGTAGAAGGGTTTATTCAATAAATAATGCGAATCAGGAGTTGCATACGTACACATTCTATTTATAATGAGTTATTTCCTGTAAGGAATACATATCAATAGAAAATGGAAACAGATATAGCCTATTCCCCGAAGATAAACATAGAAAAATATGAATGCCCTACGGGCAATAAGCTGACATATCTGCTTATTCTATGGATATATAAGTCCTACGGACTATTTTTCAACTCCTGATTCACATTATTTATAATGAGTTATTTCCCGTAGGGAATACATATCAATAGAAGATGAAAAAAGATATAACCTATTCCCCGTAGGGGATAAATCAGAAAAAATATGAATATCCTACGGACAATAAACAGACATAGCTCTTTATTCTATGAATATGTAAGTCCTACGGACTATTTTTCAACTACTGATTTGCATAAATACCCGGTTATAGAATTAGTTTATATAATGTATAAAATATAGATTTTGAATGAAAAGAGAAGAAATACTTGAATTGGTAAAACAATACTATGCCGAGCAGTTTGCACAAAAGGCATTTGAACCCGGTAAAACCATGATTCCCTTTGCGGGACGTATCTTCGACGAGGATGAACTGGTCACTTTAGTAGATGCATCCCTGGATTTTTGGTTAACGACAGGACGTTATGCGGAAGAATTTGAAGCTAAGTTTGCTCAATATATGCGGCAACGTAGTTGTATGCTTGTAAACTCAGGCTCTTCTGCAAATCTGATAGCTCTTTCAACCCTTACATCTCCCTTATTAAAGTCGAAACGATTGAAACCGGGTGATGAAATACTGGGAGTGGCGGCGGGTTTTCCAACTACAGTGAACCCTGTTATTCAAAATGGTCTGGTACCTGTATTTGTAGATGTTGAATTGGATACTTTCAATATAAAGGTAAGTGCAATTGAAAATGCCTTGTCCGACAAAACCAAAGCAATTATGTTGGCCCATACGCTGGGGAATCCGTTTGATCTGGATGCGGTGAAAGCCATTGCCGATAAACACGGCTTGTTCCTGATTGAAGATTGCTGCGATGCTGTGGGTTCTACTTACGATGGCAAAATGGTTGGAACCTTTGGCGATTTGGCTACTACCAGTTTTTATCCGGCTCATCACATTACCATGGGCGAAGGTGGTTCGGTACTTACCAGCAATCCATTACTGAAAAGAATTGCAACTTCTATGCGCGACTGGGGACGCGATTGTTATTGTGATCCGGGTTGTGATAATACCTGCGGTCGTCGTTTTAAAGGGCAATACGGTGATTTACCACAGGGATACGATCATAAATATGTATATAGTCATATTGGGTATAACCTGAAAGTGACTGATATGCAAGCGGCAGTAGGAGTTGCACAACTTAAAAAACTGCCGCTTTTTGTGGAGATGCGCAAGGCTAATTTTAAAAAATTATATGCAGGTTTAAAAAAGTACGAAGAATACCTGATTCTGCCCGAAGCAACTCCTAAATCGGATCCTTCGTGGTTTGGGTTTCCTTTTAATGTTCGTGAAAACGGAAAATTTACCCGCACACAATTGGCCGAATTTCTGGAAAGCAAAAAAATACTTACCCGCCAACTTTTTGCCGGTAATATGACGCGTCAGCCGGCTTTTAAAGGTGTGAACTATCGGGTAGCGGGTTCGCTCGAAAATACCGATTATATTATGCATAATACGATTTTTATCGGGGTATATCCGGGTATAGATGACGAACGAATGAGTTATATATTATCTGTTTTTGATCAATTTTTTAATACGATACATTAATGGCAACTATAAGTAAAGCCACTGTTCTTTCAGTCGAAGAACATGGACCGGAAATACGGGAATATAACTTACAACCCGAAAAAAACTATTATTTCGAAGCAGGTTCTTTTTTATTACTTACGCTGGAACAAAAAGACGATTATACCCGCTGGCCTGATTCCCGAAATTTCAGTATTGCTTCGGCATATAGCGAGAATGGGACGATACGTCTGATCATTCGTAAAGTAGGTGCGTATACCGAAAAAATATTTCAGGAACTGATCCCGGGTGCAAGCTGTGTTCTTAAATATGCTTTTGGGGATTTTCTGCTTCCCTTTTTTGATAAATCCGGGGATATTTGCTGCATAGCAGGCGGAACGGGTATTGCTCCTATTTTAAGCTTTGCCGAACAATTACATAAACAAGGTCAGCAAAACCGCTTACAGGTTTTCTATTCTTTCAAAAATAAAGAAGAACAACCGGGTCTGGACATTTTGAAAGCGATTGTACCCGAGCCGAACCTGCATCAGTTTTGTACCCGCGAAGAGATTCAAGGTATTCCCAATCGCAGAATAGTGTGGACAGACATCGCAAATTCCGGATTTGATTTTCAAACTGCCCATTTCTACATTTGTGGAGGAGAGGAATTCACGAAATACTTTGTCGGAAATCTGAAAAGTGTTCAGGCCGAGAATGTATATACCGACGAATGGTGAAGTTGGCCGGTAGTTTGGAGTAAGAAGTAAGTAAATAAATATAATTTGAGATAAGTGTATGATTGAAATTAGTTTATATTATTTTGATCCGCCCCTAATTATCTCCCTTCGGTCGCTGACCGTTGGTTCCCCTAAAGGGGACCTTTTCCGTGTGAAAATTTTGATTCTTTTCGCACATGTCGCACTTCGGCAGCCCCCTTTAGGGGGTTTGGGGGCAGTTAAGAGAGCATTTTTTAATATAAACTAATTCATGTCACGTACTTAAGAATTTATATATCCGATTGAATTACGTCTATCAACATTTCCGTAGGAAATTTATATCCATAGAATATATTATTTCAGGGATTAAATTCCCCGTTAGGGGATAAATATAGAAATCCCCTACAGAAAATTAGTTGAAATAATACATATTTTCTATTGATATTCAAGTTCTAACAGACTAATCAAGAAGTAAGAAGTAAAATATTAAAAATACTGAGTTTACACAGTGACACTTAAAAAATTATGAAAGCAGTAATCTTAGCAGGTGGTTTGGGCACACGACTCAGTGAAGCCACCAATCTTATTCCAAAGCCCATGGTTGAAATAGGCGGTAAACCTATTCTGTGGCACATCATGAAAACCTATAGCCACTATGGTATCAACGAATTTATTATTTGTTGCGGTTATAAAGGGTATGTCATTAAAGAGTATTTTTCCAACTACTTCCGGCATAACAGTGATATGACGGTTGACCTATCAAATAATGATATCCAAATACATGATAATCATTGTGAAAGATGGAAAATAACCATGATAGATACCGGACTGAATACTATGACCGGCGGGCGTATTAAGCGGATACAAAAATATGTTGAAAATGAACCTTTTCTGCTTACCTACGGTGATGGTGTTGCCGATATAAATATTCGGGAAACAATAGATTTACACCAGGCATCAGATAAGTTGCTTACCGTTACAGCTTATAAACCAAGCGGAAAATTTGGAGCGTTGGATATAGACGATGAGGGTATAGTAAATTCCTTTATGGAGAAACCTGCTGGTGATGGCAACTGGATTAATGCCGGTTATTTTATCTGTCAACCGGAAGTATTTGACTATATCACCGAGGGTGACAGTTCAATATTCGAACGATTTCCATTGGAAAACATTGCCAAAGAAGGCAAAATGAATGCCTTTAAGCATGCCGGCTTTTGGAAGCCCATGGATACGATGCGGGACAATATAGAATTGAATGAGATGTGGGATAAAGGCAATGCGCCTTGGAAAGTGTGGTAAAACGCCCTCAACCCCTAAAGGAGAGTAAGAAAAGGAGAACCCCAAGCTCCAATATCGGGATAAATTACAGGGTTTAAAGAGCCAATTTTACTAAAGGGATATTTTTAATATTTGAATTATGGATATACAAGAAAATATACAAGACGATACTAACTTAGTTCCCCTTCAGGGGTTAGGGGTTTTTGCTCAGTTTTATCGCGGGAAGCGGGTTTTAATCACTGGTCATACCGGTTTTAAGGGATCGTGGTTGACTATCTGGTTACACTCTATGGGAGCTGAGGTCGTAGGCATTGCTCTTGATCCGGTTACAGAAAGGGACAATTTTGTTTTATCCGGTATCGGGACTAAAATGAAAGCTGATTTACGCGGAGATATCCGGAATGGACAATTGCTTAAAGATGTTTTTACTCAATACCAACCTGAAATTGTATTCCATTTAGCAGCACAACCGCTGGTTCGCCTATCCTATGATATTCCGGTGGAGACTTACGAAGTAAACGTGATGGGTACTATCAATGTGATGGAAGCCATACGGGTGACGGAAAGTGTCAAAGTAGCCGTTATGATTACTACCGATAAATGTTACGATAACAAGGAACAAATCTGGGGTTACCGCGAAAATGAAGCTATGGGTGGTTACGATCCCTATTCATCCTCCAAAGGTGCTGCCGAAATAGCTATTGCTTCGTGGAGACGTTCATTTTTCAATCCTGCTTTATATGATAAACATGGAAAATCGATAGCCAGCGTACGGGCAGGCAATGTGATAGGAGGGGGCGACTGGGCATTGGATCGTATTATTCCGGACTGTATACGCGCTCTGGAGTCCGACAAAGCCATCGAAATTCGTAGTCCGAAAGCAATTCGTCCCTGGCAACATGTGTTGGAACCATTAGGCGGGTATTTGTTACTGGCCACAAAGATGTGGAACGAACCAACCAACTATTGTGAAGGCTGGAACTTTGGACCCAATCCGGAATCTATCGTCACTGTATGGGAAGTAGCCACGAAAGTGGTGGAGAATTATTTCTCAGAGCAAAGAGTAAAGAGCAAAGAACAAGGACTTTTGAATGCACAACCAGCAGAAGATAATATTGTCAATTACCCACTGCCCACTACCCACTACTTAAAGGATTTATCCGATCCTAACGCTCTGCACGAGGCTAAACTGTTAATGCTCGATATTGCTAAAGCACGCTATGAGCTTGGTTGGCAACCCAAAATGAATATAAGCGAAACCGTGAAGATGACCATTGATTGGTATAAACGCTATACCACTGAGGAGGTGTATGGATTGTGTTTAGAACAAATACATAATTACACAGCGAAATAAATAAGAGCTATGAAAATTTTACTTACCGGTGCAACAGGATTTTTGGGTTCGCATATTGCTGATTTTCTCTATGCAAGTGGTTTTGAATTATTACTTACACGTAGAAAAACATCTGTTTTAGATAAATGTAATTCTTTTGCCGAAGCAGTAAAGTGGATATATACCGATGATGATAATTGGATAAATCAAGCAATTGAGTTTAACCCGGATCTTATTATTCATGCAGCCTGGAATGGAGTGGAAAATAGCAAAAGAGACGATTGGAAGGTACAATTATCCAACATTGATTTTTTATATCAACTCCTTAAGATAGCGAAGGAGTCAAATGTGAAAAAGATTATCTCTTTAGGAAGTCAGGCTGAATACGGCCAGTTTAATGAAAAAGTGACTGAAGAGTATAGCGTAAATCCTGTAAGTTCTTATGGTTTTGTAAAATTAGCCTGTTTGGAATATTTAAAATCATTCTGCAATGATTATTCCATTCAATGGTATTGGTTAAGGATCTTTTCTGTATTAGGCAAAAACGATAATCCTGGTTGGTTAATCCCCAGTGTAATTACAAAATTGAATAACAATGAAACAATCGATTTGACTTCAGGCGATCAATGTTACGATTATATGTATGTAAATGATTTTTGCGATCGATTGCTTAAAGTTATTCGTTCATCTGAAAATAATTCGGGAATTTATAATGTATGTACCGGTCGGCCCACTAAAATCAAAGAGCTCTTGATTGCAGTAGCGAATAAAGTAGATAAGCCATTATCGCTTTTAAAATTTGGAGCATTGCCCTATAGACCGAATCAAACGATGTTTATGATAGGAGATTCAGCTAAGTTTGATGCTGCATTTGGTCAATGTGATACCTTGACCATCAAAAATATGATTGAAAAATCAATTTAAATCGACAAAATGAAAGTAGTAAGCTATATAGCCAGTTTTTTAAAATCGAAGGGCATTCAAACTGTATTTGAACTACAGGGAGGCATGATTACCCGCATTATCGATGAACTTTATCGCGACGGTAGTTTCGAAATAGTGAGCATGCACCACGAGCAAGCTGCTGCTTTTGCGGCTGATGCCTATGCGCGGATAAAAAATAAGCCGGGAGTGGCTCTGGCAACCAGTGGACCCGGTGCCACCAATCTGATAACAGGTATCGGCAATTGTTACTTTGACTCCGTACCGGCTATTTTTATTACCGGGCAGGTAAATTTAAACGAACAAAAAGGAGATAAGGCCATACGACAACTGGGATTTCAGGAAACTGATATAGTTCCTATTGTAAGACCAATTACCAAAGCTGCTTATGCGATAAAAAGTGCAGATGAACTACCTGCCATTTTGAATGAAGCTTACCGCATCAGCATGGAAGGAAGACAAGGGCCGGTGCTTATCGATATTCCTATGAATCTGCAAATTGCCGAATGTACAGGCGAGCTTTTTATTGCCGAACAAAAAATGAGTTATGCCGGTAATGCTGAAATTTCAACGTTTATATCCGCATTTAGTACTGCTTATTCTGTTTGTAATAAACCGCTTATTTTAGTGGGAAGAGGAATCCGGACTGCTGATTGCATTGACAGTATGTTACAACTGGCAGAGCAACTTCATATACCTGTCGTCACTTCACTCAATGGCTTGGACTGTATACCATATGAGCACTCCAACCGTATCGGTTTGATAGGGTCTTATGGAAATCGTTGGGCAAATTATGCTTTGGGAACAGCCGATTTATTATTAGTATTGGGTAGTCGGTTAGACAACAGACAAACCGGAGCGGATACAGATCGTTTTAAAGCCGACAAGCAGATTTTTCATGTTGATATAGAAGCACCTGAATTAAATAACCGTATTACAGGTTGTGAGGTATTACATACTGATCTACAAAGTTTTTTTCAACAACTATTTCCTTTAAATATCGTAGGGCGAAACTTTTCTGAATGGAATACAGAAATAGCAGATAAAAGAAACGAACGCCCTGATATTGCTGAACTCACTAAAATAAATGGAATTAACCCCAACCGGTTTATTCATAGTCTGTCAACATATTCGAAACTAGCAATAGCTTTTAGCACAGATGTGGGGAGCAACCAAATGTGGGTAGCACAATCTATAGAATTAAACGAAGGACAGCGATTGCTTAGTTCTGGTGGGATGGGAGCCATGGGTTATTCATTACCGGCAGCCATTGGAGCCTCTTTTGCATCCAATAAACAACCGGTTGTATCAATAAGCGGAGATGGAGGTTTTCAAATTAATATTCAGGAATTGGAAACCATTAAACGTAACAATTTGCCAATAAAAATTATTATCCTGAATAATCATTGTCTGGGTATGATTCGTCAATTTCAGGATAGCTATTTTGATAGTGCTTACCAATCTACAGTGTGGGGATATGTAGCACCCGATTTTGTAGCTGTAGCAACTGCCTATGGTATAAAAGCTATAAGTGTAAGCAATGAGGACGAAATTGAAAATGCACTTAAACAATGTTGGAATAATCCTGATGAACCCTATTTGCTAAATATAAACCTTGATATTCATACCAATGTTTTTCCTAAGATGCTATTTGGAAAGCCATTGACAGAGTTGGAGGGGGAATAGAAATAAGGTCTTTGAATCTGTTTATAAAAAATGAAATACCTCACCCTGAATATTTTTTTCTTGTATAACACTAATAATTTATTATGATAAACTTATCAATAGGAATACCAGTATATAACCAGGTTACCACAATTCGAGAAACAATTGAATCTGTTTTATCTCAAAATGTAAAACCTTATGAAATTGTTATTTCCGATAATCATTGTAATGATGGAACATCGGAAATAATCGCAGAATACAAAGACTTAATTCGTATTGTTAAACCTCCTGTGCATTTGTCCATTGCTGCTCACTGGAATTTCTGCGTAAATCAGTGTGCCGGTAATTGGGTCGGACTTATTTCAGGAGATGATCTGTTGTATCCGAATTATACGAAGGCTATGATAAATGGAATTCTTAAGCATAAAGATAGTGTCTTTATAATGGGTGGATGGAATGTTCATAATAAAGTAAATAAAACTCTTAAACCTCATTACCTTCTGTCTATGGGGCAAGTGACTCATCCTCCAAAAACAACAAAAATGCTACTTGCAGGTCCTAAAGCTTCTTTTGCTGCATTTTGTTTCAACAAAAAAACTTTTGAGCAGGTAGGAGGGTATGATGAAAGGTGTAATCTGAATCATGATTGGATGTTACAATATGACTTTTCTTTGACTAGAGGAGTTTTTATTAAGCTGAATGAGATCATTGCTGAGTATACAATAGATCATAGGCCATTAATTGAAAAAACTAGAATTCGACTTTACATTGAAGATCAAATTAATTATCTCACAAATAAGTTATGGGAGGCAAAAAAAGTTGGTGTAAAACCAAATTATATTATAAAATCTGGTGGTATTGTTTTTAAAGGATTGCTTTGCTATATATCAAAGCAAAATTTTGAACTTAAAAATCAGGATATATCAAAATTAAAAGAGATAGCAATTAAATTAGAATCGATTAATTTATACGACAAATGGCTAAATCAGGATATATTACCAACTACTAATAATCGGACAAAGTCTTTTATCTTAAAAAAAATAAGGGCTATGTATAATTTTTTCCATAATAATTAATAAGAGTTGAGATAATGAGCGTTAAGATTGCATTAATAAAAAACCTGTTTTCCGGTGGATTAGGAAAATTTTCAACTGTTATTATCCGATTAATTCAGGTACCAATACTAATTTCAGCTTTGGGAGTAAAAGACTATGGTGTTTGGCTTGTCCTTTCTTCTTTGCCGGCTTGGCTTACAATGGCAAATTTAGGATTTGGGAGTGTTGCAGCTAACGAAATCACGATGCTTGTTGCAGCAGGTAACAATAAAAAAGCCAATGAAATTTATTCAACAACTTTGATGCTTGTAGCTATTATTGCTTGCATTGGGACCATTATAGTAAGTTTAATTGTGCCATTCATCAATTGGAAATCATTTTTTTCAGACTCGTCTCAAAGTAACACTGAGTTTGTTAGCACTATCTTATTATTGTCATTATCTGTATTTATTTCTTTTTCTTCAGAAGTTTTTAGCAGCAGATTCAGGGCTGCACAGAAAGTATATCAATCTATGCTTCTTTCAAGTGCCCGGCCATGGATTGATTTATTCGGAATTGTAATAGTGGTTAGTTTAAATGTTAAATTTCATTACTTAGCCTTGGCTTCTTTAGTTTCAGCAGTATTGTTTCTTGTCATTACAATATTTTTAAGTCGAAGTGTTTATAGCTCAATGCGCTTTAAATTTACGAATACACGTAAGGAGTACTTAAAATTCCTTTTTAGTAAAGGGTTTGCATTTCAAGCATTTCCACTGGGTAATGCAGTATTATATCAGGGTAGTCTTATTGTAATTCAAACTATAATAGGTTCATCTGCTGTTGCTCTTTTTGGTACAGCTCGTACACTGGTTCGCTCTGTTAATCAAATGATGGAATTAATTAATCAAGCTATATGGCCTGAATTAAGTTATATATTAGGTGTTAAAGATTTTGAAAAAGCACGTAAACTTCATCGCTTCGGAGTTTCAGCTTCATTTTTTTTAGCTATTGCTGGCACTATTTTTCTTGTTTTATTTGGGCAAACGTTGTATTCCAAGTGGACAGGCAATGCACTAAAATTAGATACAGTTCTACTAATTCTATTCCTAATTCCAATTCCTTTTAATGCTCTGTGGAATACTAGTGGGGTTGTGCATGTGGCATGCAACCAACATGAAAAGTTAGCTACATTCTACCTTGTTGCAAATTTACTATCAATAATAGGATGCGTTGGTTTATCATATTTTTGGGGAATTAAAGGTGCTGCATTATCCACATTAATTGCTGATATTGTTTTAATTCCATTTGTGTTTGCAAGATCACTAGAATTGACAAATGACTCATTTTCGGATTTTATGAAAAATATCTTTCAAAACATTACATTAAAAGAATTTAGGCTTTTATTCCAATTAAATAAAAAACAATAAATATTATTCTGTTATTGATATTTTAGTTTGAAATTAGATAGGGGACAAGCGTACTAAGTAATGGAATGAATATAATGTACCATTTTAATTTTTCAAAGACGATACTATTTAACATCCCCTTTAGGGGCTTGGGGCGAAAAATAGACTTTAATACCGCCCCTAAATCCCCTGAAGGGGACTTGAAATTACAACCGT
>JAATGT010000346.1 GCA_015654525.1 Bacteroidales bacterium | reverse complement strand
GCTTTATCCGCAGAACTATAAGGCTTCTCTAGCAGTTTAACAACATGTACTTGCCCGGGTGGATACTTAAGTAGCTATATTTCTGGTGGTTTTCAAGGTAATTATAACTATTTATTATCAAGAAAACTTAATAGCAAAAAAGTTACGCCAAAAGAGTTTTCTTTAAATTCTAAGGAAAAGGAAATTTCAGAATGCATTGATTCTGCAATGAGAGAAACGGCAGAATTAATTTACAATACATTCAAATATCAACTAGTCAAATATTTAGGAGTATTTAATCTGATGTATAAATACTTTATTTCAAAATTAGAGAGCAAATCATTAGAAGAAACCTCTGGAATTGACATACTTTTAATTAAGCTTGAATACAACGCATTTTCCGAGGAAGCAAAAATTGCTAGTGATTACGGAGTTCCAAATAAAATTGTAGCATATTATGATGTAAAAACAATCGAACAGGCAAGAAATATTCAAAACAGTTTTGACTCTTACGAAAAAAATATCTTTGAAAAAGTGAAGAAAATAATTGATTCATAAAAATCCTACAGCTAATAGGCCCAATTTGTCCCCAGTCTTCTTTTGAATGACTCGTGTCGTATAAATAACACCTTATCCTTGATAAAAACGATAAATCTAAATACATAGCATTTATCACATTCCAATTCTGGGATTGGCCTTAAAATTCATCAATCGATCATTTGCTAACTCCAAAAGATATATAAAGAAGGGATTTGAAGGCTCCAACAGTAAGTGTAATTGTATCATAGCACACTCAACCTCATGAATATAAATTATAGTTTGTATGAGTTCAGGAGCTGATTGGCTTGGTTTATGAATAAGTTCATTCCGTTTTTCAGCGCCTTTTATAAGCTGTTTATAAAAGCTGGACTCTACATCTGTATATTCTTTTAATATAGATTTATATAACTTTGATATGGGAGGGCTTGGCAATTCAGATAGCAATGGTATTAACTCTGGCTTCAAACGACCAAGAAATTCCTTTATAGCCTGTTCAGCTGCGGTGGCAGCACAGATCCACATATATCTAGTATTTGTTCTTTCTTGAAAGGCTTTATGCAGTTGTTCAAATGCCGCGAAAGGCAAATTATTTTGCTTTTTTATTGTTGACACTATATTGTCCAATAAATTATCAGGTAAAATATATTGAACATCTTTAGTAACCCATATTGTATTTCTTCTGTCTGGAACTTCTAACCAAGTCTCTTTATCCGATGACCAATAAAATTTAGACACAAATCTTCCAAAAAAATCTGTTTCATAAATTCCATAAAAGTACTTAAGAGTTATTGACAATTTCTCAAATGTATCTGACATCAAATTCAAATATTCTTCTAATTCGGGATGTATTGGTAGTATCTTTTTTACATCAGAAAAATATTCAATTCGAGTTTTATCCGAGGCAATTGAAATAGTTGTTATAAAACCATCCTCATCATGTCCTTTTTCTATATGCACCTCTCCCACTATAGCATTCCACAATGGCTTGGTATCAGGAATCAAAATTTTAGCCCTACCTAATGGTGTAAACTTTCCCCTTAAAAATATTTTGGTGGATGTGTCCTTCATGTTTATTTATAATAATTACAAAAATTAATTTTATATAGAATTTTTCACCTGCTACCACAAGTTTGTAACTTGTACCTTACAATCTATAACATTATACGCAATTATTTCAGGCAATCAAGTGGATGACTTCACTTGGGGGAAATAGCAAGTTCAAAGCGTTAGGCCTTATCTTAAACAAAGGTCCCTTTTCTACCACCTTTCCGGAAGAGACCTTTTTAATCAAGTGGTCCAGAGTAATGAGGCCTTGGTCAAGCAGTATGTCAAATTGGGCTACAATAGGCTTTTTCGTATGCTCCACCTTAGTGTATTTAAAATATTCCTTGCCATCCTCTAAATGTGTGTCCGCGGCGATCCAAAAAGTCTCGTTATGCTTCTGTAATAACCTTTGGTGCAACGTGTCAAGTGTCCAAACAACGAAATCACCCTCATTCTGCGAATTTTCAATGAGTTCTTGCAACGGGGCATCCATTCGCAGCTGCAATCCCTGTGAATTGCGTACACGTGTATTTACCGTGCAATACAATTTATAATTTTC
>JAATGT010000004.1 GCA_015654525.1 Bacteroidales bacterium | reverse complement strand
TAAAGTGGCACGCGAGCTGGGTTCAGAACGTCGTGAGACAGTTCGGTCCCTATCTGTTGTGGGCGCAGGAAATTTGCGAAGGTCTGACACTAGTACGAGAGGACCGTGTTGGACGAACCTCTGGTCGATGGGTTGTTCCGCCAGGAGCACTGCCCAGTAGCCACGTTCGGTTAGGATAAGTGCTGAAAGCATCTAAGCACGAAGCCATCTTCAAGATTAGATTTCCATTGAGGGTCGTCGAAGACTACGACGTTGATAGGTTACAGGTGTATAACAGAAATGTAGAGCCGAGTAATACTAATTGCCCGATAGCTTTTTTTAGACCTTATGGTATTACAGTGCTAAACGAATTTTTCTCTCTTCTTTTAATTATATTATATAAACCTATAACGGTTTGATTAGTAAACTAATTGTCAGAATAATAACTGATAACTGTTCACTGTCAACTGTCAATTGAATTTAGGTGGTTATAGCGACAGGGTTCCACCTCTTCCCATTCCGAACAGAGAAGTTAAGCCTGTCCACGTCGATGGTACTGCAATTATGTGGGAGAGTAGATAGCCGCCGTTTTTTGAAAGCCTCAAGTATTTATTTACTTGAGGCTTTTTTTTGCTTCATACTGTAAAAATACTAACAACAAACAAGAGTATAAGACCTGAAACATGGCTTCCAAGTTTTGTGAGATGATTTTTGATTGTTGAAACGAGCCTTTGGAATAGGTGTAATGCTGCTCTGTATGCTTGCAGATGCTTTTAAATAGCCCAAGAAATCTTTTCGTAGGATTGAAACAAACTTTCTATAGCGTATATAAATTGCCCCGAATCCATTGGAAGCCATCTGTTAAGTCTAAGTTTTGTTGTCGTAGGCCTACGGTGAGCTGACTTAGCGTGTAGAAATTGCGTCGTATCCCTTGGCGGCAATTCCATAAGGTTCCGAAATTGCCTCGTACCCCTGCGCGGCAATTTCTTTAGTCTAAATATTATTGCTGCAGGTTTACGACCACCAGACTTTACATTTAGAAATCGCTCTGTAGATATGCATAGCAACTTCACGACTTTGTAATATTGTTCTCGTACATGCGAAGCTTTGTAATAAGATACAGTGCAATTATTGGTTGGCGGTATCATGTGCGATGATGACTTTAATTTTAAAGGCATATACTCAGGTTTACAGAAGAGGTTTAGTACTATTGCTCCTGGACTTTTATGAAAAATGTGGATAACTTCATCCTTATTTTTTTAGCTGCTTTCAAAAAATACAGTATCTTTATCAACCAAAACGAAATCCTATATAGGGATTGTAATAAACCAATAAACAAATACTTAACATGGGATCCTTTGTTCATCTTCACGTTCACTCACACTATTCGGTACTTGATGGTATGTCCACCATTTCCGGTTTGGTGGACAAAGCTTCCAAAAACGGCATGCATGCCGTGGCACTTACCGACCATGGAAATATGTTCGGTATCAAGGAGCTTTTTAATTATACAAAAAAGAAAAACGGCAAGGTAAAAAGTCAGATTGCCGATTTGAATAAGCAATTGGCTGTTGAAGGGCTTTCGGAGGAGGAGCAAGCTGAAATCCAAAAACAAATAAATGAAGCCAAAGAGAAACTATTTAAACCTATTATAGGGGTTGAAGCCTACGTAGCTCGTAGAGGTAGACTCTCGAAAGAGGGTGGTGAAGACCGAAGTGGTTATCACCTGGTATTATTGGCTAAAAATAAAAAGGGCTATCAGAACTTATGTAAACTGGTATCTACCTCGTGGATTGACGGAATGTATTACCGTCCACGTATAGACCATGAGTTGCTTGAAAAATATAGTGAGGGAATTATTGCTTCATCAGCCTGTTTGGGTGGCGAAATTCATAAGAAAATAGAAAGAGGTAATCTGGCAGAGGCCGAAGAGGCGGTGCTGTGGTATAAGCGGGTATTTGGCGACGATTATTATATAGAATTACAACGTCATAAAACAGATAAACCGAATGCCGACTATTCTACTTATGAGAAGCAGGTGCGTCAGAATGAAGAGCTGATAAAACTGGCACGCAAGACCGGCACCAAACTTTTAGCAACTAATGATGTTCACTTCGTTGAAGAAGAACATGGTGAAGCTCATGAACGATTGATATGTCTAAGCACCGGTAAAGATCTGGATGATCCAAACCGCATGCGTTATACCAAGCAGGAGTGGCTTAAAACGCCTGATGAGATGTTGCAGATTTTTGCCGACATACCTGAAGCGCTAGAAAACAGTATGGAAATAGCTGAAAAAGTTGAATATTTCGATATCGACTCTAATGCTATGATGCCGGTCTTCCCCATCCCTGAGAGCTTTGCCACCGAAGAACAGTATCGGGCTAAGTTTACTGAAGCCATGCTTCAGGAGGAGTTTAAAGATGGATTTAAGCGACTTGGAGGCTATGAAAAGGCCGTGCGCGTGAAGCTTGAAGCTGATTATCTGAGTGAACTAACGCTGGTGGGTGCTAAACAACGGTACGGAGAAAACATTGATCCCGAAACAATGGAGCGTATTGAGTTTGAGTTACACGTAATGAAAACTATGGGTTTCCCCGGGTACTTCCTCATTGTACAGGACTTTATCAACGCTGCACGGAGTATGGGAGTTTCGGTTGGTCCCGGGCGTGGTTCGGCAGCAGGGTCTGTTGTAGCCTATTGTCTGCGTATAACGGATATAGACCCGTTGAAATACGACTTACTGTTTGAGCGTTTCCTGAATCCGGATCGTATTTCTATGCCCGATATTGACATCGATTTCGATGATGATGGACGTGGACAGGTTCTACGTTGGGTGACTGAGAAATATGGCAAGCAGCGTGTAGCGCATATTATCACCTATGGTACCATGGCTACCAAATCATCTATCAAAGATGTGGCACGGGTGCAACGCATACCACTTCCCGAAGTTGATAGATTGACCAAGCTTATTCCGGATAAATTTCCGGAGGGTTCTGATGGTAAAGCTCCGAAAGTAAATATAAGCAATTGCCTCAAATACGTGCCCGAATTACAGGCGGCAAGAAATTCTTCTGATCCGAATCTTTCAAGTGTATTGAAGTATGCTGAAATGCTTGAGGGTACAGTGCGTCAAACTGGAGTTCATGCCTGTGGGGTTATTATTGGTGCTGCAGATCTTACTACCTTGGTGCCTCTGAGTACGGCGATAGATAAGGAGACTGGCGAAGAAATGCTGGTTACGCAGTATGAAGGTTCTGTAATTGAAGAAATCGGGCTGATCAAGATGGACTTTTTGGGACTGAAAACCCTGTCTATTTTAAAAGAAGCATTATCAAATATCAAAAAGTCGAAAGGAATTGATCTAGATCTTTCCACAATTCCAATTGATGACAAAGAAACTTACGAACTGTTCTGCAAAGGACTAACCGTGGGAACATTCCAGTTTGAGTCGGCCGGAATGCAAAAACACTTACAGGCACTGCAACCTACTAAGTTTGAAGATCTGATTGCTATGAATGCATTGTATCGTCCCGGTCCAATGCAATATATCCCTCAGTTTGTAAATCGTAAGCAGGGTCGTGAGAAGATTGAATATCCTTTCCCCATCATGGAGAAAAGGTTGAAAGATACCTACGGTATTACCGTTTATCAAGAACAGGTCATGCTACTGAGTCGCGATTTGGCCGGATTTACACGTGGTCAGTCCGACGAATTGCGAAAGGCAATGGGTAAAAAGCTTCTGGAAAAAATGGAGCACCTGAAGGTCAAATTTATGGACGGGTGTCAAAAAAACGGATACGGACCCATTGCCAAACTGGAACAAATCTGGAGCGACTGGACCGAGTTTGCCAAGTATGCTTTCAACAAATCGCATGCTACCTGTTATACCTGGGTTGCTTACCAGACAGCTTACCTCAAGGCGCATTATCCGGCAGAATTTATGGCTGCCAACTTAACGCGCAATAAGGATGACATTACTGAAGTCGGTAAATTCATGGATGAGTGTAAGAACTTAGGCATGCAGGTGATGGGGCCCGATGTAAATGAGAGTGATCTGACCTTTACGGTGAATGCTGATGGGAATATTCGCTTTGGACTTGGAGCGATAAAAGGGGTTGGTGAAGGAGCTGTAGAAGCTATTGTAAACGAGCGGAAGACAAACGGAAAATATAAAAGTATGTTCGATCTGATTGAACGTGTAAACCTTACTGCGTGCAACAAGCGAGCAGTGGAAAGCCTTGCCCTTTCAGGCGCTTTTGATAGCTTTGAGGATGTACGTCGTGAACAGCTCTTTGTAGAAAACAGTAAAGGTGAACAGGTGCTTGAGTCTATCCTGCGTTATGGCAATAAGTTCCAAACGGACATGGCAATGACTCAAAATTCGCTTTTTGGAGGAATGGATGCGGTGGAAATCACTAAGCCGGAAATTCCATATGCACCCGAATGGTCGCCATTGGAGAAGTTGAATAAAGAACGTGATTTGATAGGTATGTACCTGTCAGCACATCCATTGGATGAATACGAATTTGAGATCAATCATATTTGTAATGCCACGACTGTTGATCTGAAAGATTTGCAATCATTACAGGGTAAGCCATTAAAAATAGGTGGTATGGTAACCAATTTTCGTCATGGAACTTCGAAAGCTGGAAATCCATATGGTATTTTTACTCTCGAAGATTATGCGGGTGCTTTCGAATTCGCCTTATTTGGAAAAAACTACATAGAATTTGGCAAATATATGATTAAAGACTTATATTTGTACATCAATGCCGTTGTTCAGGAAAAAGGAGCCGACTACAAATATAGAAAACAAGAGAACTCGGACCCGAATATTCCCAAAGAACTAGAATTAAAAATTCAGAAAATTGAAATATTCTCGGATATCAAAGATAAATTAATCAACACATTAACCCTGACTATCCGATTGCAACAGTTGACTCAGGACTTTGCTACAGAATTGAATGATGCGATATTAAAAAATAAAGGTAATGTAAACTTGTATATTCAGGTTGTGGATGAGCTATCGCCTAATAAAGTGATGCTTTTTTCACGACAACATAGGATCCAGATCAATACAACAATGTATCATTTATTAGGCCAGGCTCAGAAAGAAGAGATTTTGGAATTTCAGGTACAATAAGGAATGTTAAATAGCAATAGATTTTATCAATATGCATATTTCATTTAAATAGAGAAACAAATAAGGCTTATTGCTGTTTTACTAGCAATACAAAAAAACATTTTAAAACTTAGAATATTATGGCACTAGAGTTTACTGATGGAAACATCAAAGAAATTATTAACAGTGGAAAACCTGTAGTTATTGATTTTTGGGCAGAATGGTGTGGCCCTTGCCGCATGGTTGGTCCAATGGTTGAGGAATTAGCTAAAGAATACGATGGGAAAGTGGTCATCGGTAAAATGGATGTGGATAACAACATAGATACTCCTAATGAGTATGGTATTCGTAACATTCCTACCATCTTATTCTTCAAAGAAGGCAAATTGGTCGATAAACAAGTAGGGGCTACTCAGAAAGCTGCACTCGTAAGTAAAGTAGAAGCACTATTGTAATATAATTTGAAAATAAATAGAGCCTAATTTGATTCTTCGAATGCTTTCGCATTTGTTCAGAATCTTTCCTTTAATATAATATAGCCTGTCATATTCTTAAATATGACAGGCTATATGTATTTAAATCGGAATATAATTAATTTCATTTGTTCGCAGAAACCGACTTTGTCTTTTCTTTAATTCCATTTGTGTTCGTGGAACTAGAACTTTTACCTTCTAGGCTACTTTTACCTATTTTTTCACGAGCTTTTTTGGGAAAAACTTTAAATAGATCCTTTACATTCAGAGGCCTTTCGTCTTTCAACCAAAAGAAGTTTTTAAGATATATGTCACCTCCGGAAAGTTGTGTAAGCGGATACATGTTACCGTTACTGGCAGATGTCAATACGACTCGTTGTATTTTTTTATTTTTTAAATACATGGTCACAAAACTACTTTGCGTTTTGTTGAGTCCAACCAAGGTAGAGTCTTTATCATCTCTCGGATAATAAATAGTTTCGGCATTGCCATTTACATTTACCCGCTTAAGTTGACCGCTATCTATATGAGCAATAATTTCTTTCCCAGAAAGCTGATTAAAATAAACAGAGTCTTCATGTTGAACCGCCATGGCAGCATGTTGAATATATACTTTGTTTATTTTTTTATTCTTCGTAAAAGCTTGAATAAAATCACCGGATAACTGATTATTATCTGACCACAGAACAGGCTCGTGATACATACTCACAATAGAATCTCGGGATGAATAGTATAAAGAGTCGCATAAACCCTGAACATCATTTCTGAAAATTCGAACATGGTAGAATCCATGTACTACATTGTATATGGAATCTTTTGAAGTCATAAGAGTATCGGCATGAACAGACATTGTATCTTTGCTTGACCAGTCGACCAGCAAAGCAGAATCAGTTGCCAGCCCTTTTTTCAGGCTCTCACTGTAATAGCAATACTCGCCATATAAGGTTGATTTCTGAACTGTATCATTTAGAACCACTTTCGTGAACCCTTCTCCATAATTCAGTTTCTTGTCGTAGAAGATGGTATCAGCCACTAAAGTCTTACCATCTTTGTGCTTTATTTTTGAGCGATCTAAAAGCATAGACTGTTCGGTAGCGGTATTATACCAACCACGACTACTATATATATTTGTTTCGTTCTTGTATAAGATGTGAGTGGGTCCCACGATGTTGGCAACGCTGGTTCTGGTATTGTACTTTAAGGTATCTGAATCCATGAAAAAATTCTTGTTTGTCAGATGGACTTTATTTTTAAACAGGGCATCGCTTGTTGAAGGAGAGTACTGTCCCCAAATAGAGGTAAGTTCATTCAAGGGATCGAATATTTTTCCACCTGTATAGTAATAAGCTAAATTAGCTAACCGGTCATAATTCAAACTATCTGTAACTAGTGTGGTTTTCCTATTCACCATCCGTACATTATGGCGTAACCGGGCAAGTTTAGTATTTCCATCATAATATAATACATCTCCAAAAACAAAAAGCGTATCGCCTTGCACTATACGAACATGTCCATATGCGTTGAGCGAGTTGGCTTTCTCGAAAAAATAAGCGCTGTCGCAATACAATTTTGCATTATCATGACGAAACCGAACATTTCCTTTTAAAACCTGTAAATCTGGATGTAAAACTTTATCAAACGACAAAACGTCACTATTCTCAAGATAAATCAGCGTTGCGCTTTTATTGCTAAGCGGATTCACTGTGGGAGGCAACGGTCTTGAATTTTGATTGAGATTAAGCGAATGTGATTTTGATTTAGCACCTTTCTTTACAACCATCTTCTTCGGTTGTTGGCTTTGTAGCACTTCATTTCGCAATTGTTTTGGACGGATCTGCCCTTGAATCAAGGCTATAAACAAACACAGCACACCGAGAATTACGATGTGCTTGTGAATGTTTAAGTGTTTAGAAAAATAATATTTCAATGTTTTATTGAGTTGATAAAATGAAATTCAGTTTAACTCTGATTTATTTATTTTTTAATCCATCCCGGATATTGAAAAGTGCAATTTTGCCAAGCCGGGTCAATACTTATATACGTTTCTTTTTGCTTCTTTATAATCCAGGTATTTAAAAATTCCTGTTTTTTCTTGCCTTCATAGAAGGTTTTCAACATTTGATAATCATCCGTAAGATTAGCTTTATGATTTTCAACTTTCGATTTTAATTTTACTACAGCCACTACGTCTTTATTTGTGGATTTGCTAATCATTGAGAATGGTTTGGAGACCTCTCCTACATTCATTCCATATACTGTTTTTGCAACTTCCGGTGGTAAGTCCTGATATTCAAATTTTGAAGTATTTGTTTTTTCGTTCAACATTAAACCCGCATTCATCGCTGTGTTCTTATCTTGCGAGAATCCCATTACAGCCTGCTCGAATGTAAATTTACCTTCGCGAATTTTGTTAGCAATTGAATCTAAAGCGTGAATTGCTTTTTCTTTTTCAGCGATAGATACACGTGGTTTCAGCAGAATATGTCGACAGTTAATGCGATCACCACGTTTCTCAATTAGCTGAATAATATGATATCCGAATTCGGTTTGAACAACGCGGGATACCTTTTTAGGATCAGTTAGGTTGAATGCTACAGCTGAAAATTCGGGAACTAATTGACCACGACCCATAAATCCAAGTTCTCCTCCTCGTTTTGCACTTTCAGTGTCTTCTGAGTACAGTCGGGCTAATACCGAAAAGTCGGAAGTTCCACTATTTACACGTTCGGTAAAATCACGAAGCCGGTCTTTAATTCGGTTTGTTTCTTCAATGGGCACCGGCGGTTCAAAGCTGATAATTTGCAATTCTACTTCAGCAGGAACTGTAGGAATACTGTCTGTCGGAAGATCTTTCATAAAATGACGCACATCAGCTGGAGTTGATTTAATGTTTTCAACCAGTTTTTGTTGCATTTGTTGAATTATTTGCTGATTACGAACCATTTCACGTAATTCTTCACGAAGTTCAGTCGTGTTTTTGTGAAAATATTCTTCTACTTTTTCTTTGGATCCGATCTGAGAAATAAAATAATTCAATCGGTTCTCAACCTGATTCATAACCGATGATTCACTTACAACAATACTATCCAAAACAGCCTGATGCAGAAAGAGTTTTTGTATAGCTATTTGCTCCGGAATAACACAATACGGGTCTCCCTGAATTGGAGTACCATCATATTGAGCCTGCATTTTTTGTTTTTCAATCTCCGATCGTAAAATAGATTCATCACCAATCACCCAAATTACTTCGTCAATAATATTTTTTTGCGCCAACATTTTCATTGGAGCAATACTTAAGAGTAAGAGAAAAGAAAAGATTATTTTTTTCATAAGTGCATTATTGACATTGAATTAGTTGTGGATTTATTTAGAATATAATTATTGAAAATCTGTTTTATTTTTTGAAGAAAGTTACCGTTTCATTACTTACCGCATCGTCGTATATATCTTTTTCAAATTTAAAGATAAAATCTGCTTTTTGTTTATTGAGTAAAATATTTGTTATCCTGTCTTTTGCCATCTCATAGGGTTCTACCTGACCTGTAAGGCGAAATGACTCTATTCGTAAAAAATAATGCTGCGTGCTATCCGAAGTTTCTACAAACTTGTTGGAAGATAAAAACTTTGATGGATCTCCGATCTTTAACGGAATCTTTTTCAGTACATCCGAAAAATCCAACCACTTATCACCAAAGTAGTCGTAGCTAATTGCATTTTGAATACTATATTTCTCTATGCTTTCAAGCGACTTGCTATTGGCTGTTTGCACCCAGCTACGAACATTAGCCAGTTTCGGAGCATTTTTGGGAACGATAAGAAGCAATCCTTTCAGGATATTTTCTTTCAAAATCAGCTGCGCATTGTATTGATTGTAAAAAGCTTTCAAGTCTTCTTCAGCCGGTTCTTTCGGAAGCCGCTGCTCAATCATTTTTTGCTGATACTGATGAATGATTAATGATTTACGATAACTTTCAACCAATTCATCAATTTCAGCCTTATTTGTAATATTCCTTTTTGCATTTTCGTACATCAACACATCTGTAACCCATTTCCGGATATAACTTCGGGCTATCTCTGTGCTATCCGTATCATTCGCATTGGGTGGAATAACCTGCTGTACTTCGTCTTTGTATAAGAATTTGCCTTCTACTTCGAGCAATGGTTTGCGTGCTGCATCGGGTGTTTTACGACCACATGATGTAAAAGCTACTAAAGCCAGAATGAACAATAAAGCAAATCCTTTCATGTGCGAATTATAATTGCCAAGCGAGAACATTAAATGCCAATCGCAAAAATAAAATCCAAAGGTAGGTCTTTTATTTTTGTGCCCTTAAATTATTAGTTTTTCTTAACCGTTTTCAAAATATTTTGGTCAACATTCACCGAATATTTAGCTCTAAGAGCTTTAATCCACTCTTGTTCGAGATATTCCTGATAATCGGCAGTCACCAAACCACGAACATCGGTATAGTTTTCCGGTTTATTTTTAAGCATCTTGCCAGCAACAAAAACGTAAGGATAATCGGATGACGGAACATATTTTTCCTTTGATCTGAAAATTTTATCATCTACGACCTTATTTTCTCCCGGCACATATAACCCTTTTTCAATTTTCACATGTGGGATACTGTCGTTTAAGCGAGTGCGAAGATATTTATCAATCGAGTCATTAGCCGCTTTTTTTACGATTGATTTAGCTGCCGCGAGCGTTTCTTTATCTTTGCAGTAGATGACATGTCCTTTAAAGTGAGGTTTTTCCCAAGTATAATCAATTTTATGATCATTGAAGTACCGAATCAAACCTTCGGTGTCTTTCGAGGCTTTATCCCAAACCTCTCTATTGCTGATTTCAAACAATAAAATCCCATCATGATACTCTTGCATCAGGTGACGGAACTCCGGATATTTACTCTCGAGTTGTCCATCCTCGTAAGCCAGCAATTCTGCATTGACAAAAGCATTCAGTTTTTCATCAATGATTTCGGAAGCGGTGCTTTTATTGGTTGTTGGGTTTTTCTTTAAATATCTGGCAAAATCAACTTGCGAATAATTTTTACCGGCAAAACTGAAAAGCGGTTTATTTAGTTTGTCTATCCCTGCAATAAACGTAGAATCGTTTAGCTTTTTATCTCCAAGCAATTTATAAAAATCACGAACATTGGCTTCTATTGGGTTATAGCGGTAATCTACACGTAGTTTATTCAAAAAGACTTGTTGCCCGAGATTTGCCCGTTCGTCACGTTTTATTTTTCGCTCCAGATCTGCTTTTAATTCATCAAAAGGAGCAAGTCCTTTTTTATCAATAAGTTTAATGATATGCCATCCGTAAGCTGATTGTATAGGCTGTGAAATATCGTTTATGTTTTTCAATGCAAAAGCAGCTGTTTCAAATTCGTGGATCATGCGCCCTGTACCAAACCAGGGTAATTCGCCTTCTTTGGATGCCGAACTTTTGTCCTGTGAATATTTTTTTGCCAAATCGCCAAAATCATCGCCAGCTAATATACGTTGGTAGAGCGAATCGATAGTCGATTTGGCTTTTTTATTCTGAATTTCATCACCCTTAGAGGTGAAGATCATGATATGAGACACCAACACTTCGCCAAGGGAGTTGCGACGGGCCAGTGCTTTGACAATGTGATAACCGAAAGCAGAGCGGATAGGCTTTGAATAGGTACCGACAGGTGTGTTGTAAGCAGCTGTTTCGAAAGGATAAACGGTACGAAAAGCTGATATCCAGCCTATATGTCCACTGTTTTGTTCGGCCGACTGATCCTGAGAAACTTCTTTGGCTACGCGGGCAAAATTTTCTTTTTCCAATCGCTTCCAGATAGCATTAATCTCATTCCATGCTTTTAAAGTGTCGGCGGGTGTCGCATTTTGAGGCGTCCGAATTAAAATGTGGCTAACATCCACATCTTCTTTCGAATGTTCGTAGGCTTCGCGAAGTAATGCTTCATCTATATTTGTGTCGGTCAGATAAGGTTTGGTAAGTTGAGAACGATAACCAGACAACTCGTTAATAAAGGATGCAGTCGTATCAATTCCCTGTTTTTTTGCTTCTTCGACTTTCAATTTGAAGTTCACAAATAAATCAACGTACTCTTCGAGCGTTTTTTTGTCCAGCGAATTGTTTGTGTTGTTTTTATTGTAAATGTATTCAAATTCAGATTTTAGAACGGGTTTCCCGTTGATAGTCATTAGGACAGGGTCAGATGTTTGTGCAAATGAACCAACTGATAAGGCTAAAAGAATCAATAACGCAATTACAGATGATTTCATAAATATATAAAATGATAATTTCAAAGAGGAATTAATAATTAATTAGTGTTTGTGTGACTGAAATATAAACGATTATTATTGACGAATGTTGTATCTCACTTTTAGAAGTTAGATACGCAAAGTTATCACTTTATATTTAAATTTGAATTCAATACGAATGAAATTATTCATTATTAATTCACAGATTAGAGTCGCTTAATTATTTTCCCGACTGTAATTTGGAGCTTCGCTGGTAATCGTTATATCGTGAGGGTGACTTCCGATTTACAGGCATTGGTAATGCGGGTAAATTTAGCATTGTGCAAATCTTAGGATAATGTGTGTTCCACATTATTCCATCCCCCGACATGTAAACCCCACCAATCATCATTTGATAAATAAGTTCGAATAACGCTCCTTTGAAAGCGGCAAGAGCCGAAATTTCTTTCAGAAACTAATTGCAGTTTATTTGCCGCAGCTTCATAGCCGAGCCACTATATAGACCGGAATTTCTTTTTTGCCTATTCCTGAATGCGTTGTACAGAATTAATTTCTTTGATCTTGATAATATTTTTACATAAGTTATTGATATCTTCGGTATCATGCACGTAAATGTAAAAGCGTCCTGCAAAGATGCCCGCATTGGTTTCTATATTCATTTTACTGATATTTACTCCATAGCCTTCGGAAATAACTTTGAGTATTTGAATCAACACTCCTTTTTTGTCAATTCCTTTTATTTCAAGTATCTCTACAAATGACATCAGTTTGTGCGTAGCCCAGTCAACTGAAACAATACGTTCACCAAAACTACTTTTGAGTTTCGCCGCTATGGGACACTGACGTTTGTGCACAATTATTTTTTCCGAATCGTCTACATACCCCAGCACATCATCGCCTGGGATCGGGTGACAACAATCGGCAAATATATAAGTCTTGCCTGCATTTTCTTCGGTGAGTTTAAATGCTTTTTTCTTATCAACTTTACTATCAATAGGAACTGCTTGCGGATGTTTAGCTTCTGTAGAGCCTCCAAAATGCATTTTGAGATATTTGGTAAAAACATTCTGAGTTTTGGGCTTAAAAATAATTTTTGAAATATCGTCCAGACTCAATAACCCTTTTCCGGCTTGCAAATAAAGCTCATTGCGTTGGGTGATATTGTAATAATTGAGTATCCGAACAATATTCTCATTCTCGGGAGTGAGGTGTACGCGGGCAAGCTCCTCTTCAATGCGCTTTTGTCCTTCGGCACTATAGGATTTTTCTTCTTTTTTAAATAATGCCTTCAGTTTGGCTTTGGCTCTGGCGGTGGTAACGTAATCGAGCCATTCGAGTTGTGGGGCTTGTTTCTTGGAAGTCAGGATTTCAACCTGATCACCACTATTGGGCTTATAGCTAAGTGGGACGAGCTTATGATTAACCTTGGCACCGATACAATGATTTCCTAATTCGGAGTGAACGGAGTAAGCAAAATCGAGTGCGGTAGCCCCCTGTGCAATGGTTTTAATTTCGCCTTTCGGAGTGAATACAAATATTTCGGAAGCAAAAAGATTGAGTTTGAACGTATCCATAAAGTCTATGGCATTCGGTTCGGGATGTTCGAGTAATTCTTTAATGGTTTTTAGCCATTTGTCGAGTTCGGATTCATCCGCTATTCCCGATTTGTATTTCCAGTGTGCCGCCAGCCCTTTTTCGGCTATGTCGTTCATTCGTTCGCTTCGAATCTGTACTTCCCCCCATCGCCCGCCGGGTCCCATAACCGTTACGTGTAATGCTTCATAGCCATTGGCTTTTGGAGTACTTACCCAGTCCCGGATGCGTTCGGGATGCGGCTTGTAAATGGCGGTAATGGCCGAATAAAGCATCCAACACTGTTCTTTCTCTGTCATTCCACCATGAGGTTTGAAAATAATGCGTTCCGCCAGAATATCATATACTTCCTCGAAAGGAATATTGCGGTTCGACATTTTTCGCCAAATGGAATAAATAGATTTTACGCGGGCACGAAGTTGAAATTCGTATCCCATCCCGATCAGTTTGTCGTTTATTGGTTTTGAAAATTCTTTATAAAAGATATTACGTGACTCTTCTTCAACAGCCAGTTTAGTTTCTATATCTTTATAAGCATCGGGGTGTTCAAATTTGAAACTGAGGTTTTCAAGTTCGGTTTTTATGCGGAAAAGTCCTAACCGATGGGCAAGCGGAGCGTAAATATATTGTGTTTCACCGGCAATTTTATATTGCTTGGGTACCGGCATGGAACCCAGAGTTCGCATATTATGGAGTCGGTCGGAAAGTTTAATCAGAATTACCCGGATGTCATCCGACATGGTAATGAGTAGTTTTCGGAAGTTCTCTGCTTGTTCGGATGCTTTCTCTGCAAATACCCCTCCCGATATTTTAGTCAGTCCATCAACAATTTGCGCTATCTTAGCTCCGAAAAGATTCTCAATGTCTTCAACCATATAATCAGTATCTTCCACTACATCGTGAAGCAAAGCGGCACAAATAGACGTAGAACCCAGACCGATCTCACTTACCACAATGCGGGCAACAGCCAGTGGATGCATGATGTAAGGTTCGCCCGACCGGCGTTTGATACCTTTGTGAGCCGCTTTGGCAAAGTTGAATGCTTTGGTAATCAGTTCAACTTTTTGGCGGTGATTGGTTTGACTATAATAATTCAGCAATGCTTCAAATTCTTGCTGAATCAGATCATCTTCGGTTTGCGGTTCAAGTTGTTCGGTTTGCGACATACAATTTTAGTTATCGGGTATCAGTCAACAGTTCAAAATTGTTTATTAAAACAATATCGTAAGGATAACTATTGAATATTCGTACAAAGATATAAAAAAAACGATTTATTCTGTAACTCAGAACCAATGTCGTTTAGTTAGGCACACAGAATACACAGATTTTACAGAACATACAACGTTGATTTGATTCTTCTGTTTTTGATAATATGCTTCTTAAATGGAATTTTTATTCTGTGTTTTTTCGTCAAATCCGTGTATTCTGTGTGCGAATCCTAATCTAAACGACTTTGAATCCGGAACTCACAGAGTGCTATTTGATTGATGGGAATCCGGTTTGTACCCAATCCTTAAAACCATTATTCAGTTCATAAATGACATATCCCATGCCGGTAATCTTAGTTGCAGCCTGATGACTCCGGCGCCCGCTCTTACAATATAATGCCAGTGGTTTAGTCTTGGGAAGTTTCTTTATTTCCTTCAGAAATGCAGGGTTGTTTACATCTATATTTATAGCACCTGGAATATGACCCTCCGAAAATTCTTCGACCGTTCGGACATCAACGATCAAAGCCGATTTGGTATCTACCATCTTTTTAAACTCTGCCGACGAAAGTATTTTTGCGGTTTCCGGTGTTGATTGTGCAAATCCGGGAACAGCAAAAAACAAACTCAATGTAAAAACTATAAATATTTGTTTCATTAAAATGGTTTTTTTTATTGTTGTCAGGTAAACTTTATATATGAAGTTCCTGTGAAGGATTTCTCACTTCGTTCGAAATGACAATCAATGTTTTATATTTGAGAGATGGATCGGTTGGCGACGAAGCCGCCAACCGATCCATCTCCTACAAATAGAATGTAATAATCTGTCATTCTGAGCAAAGCGAAGAATCTATTGTTTTTACCGAACAACAATGTTTTTTATAAACAGCTGAAAATGAAAAAGAGTTCAGCCTGTAGAAAATCATCTGTCTCTATGAGTAGTTAGTACCCTGCCAATAACAAACCTACATCGTTTGATGCTATGCCATAATAGCGTCCGACGAGTCGGTTTACCAACATGCCTTCGAATATATAAGCTCCATGTCGGAAGCCTGCACTTTCGGAGATTGCTGATTTCACGCAACCGGAATGAGCAATTTTCATCAGCATGGGTGCAAAAATATTACTTAAAGCCATGGAAGAAGTACGTGCCACGCGTGCCGAGATATTTGGTACGCAATAATGAACAACTCCATGTTTCTCAAAAATAGCATTTTTCAGCGTCCGGCATTCCGAAGTTTCAAAACAACCTCCCTGATCAACACTCAGATCAATAATAATGGCACCTGTTTTCATGGTTCTGACCAAATTTTCCGAAACCATAAACCGATCGGAACCATTGATATAACGCAGGTTTCCAATTACTGCATCTGCTGATGCGAGTGCTCTGATTAATACATTAGGATGAATTACCGAGGTGAAAACCTGTTGCCCCAAATAATGTTGAATTTTTCGGAGTTTATTAATATCGTGATCGAATATTTTTACCTGCGCTCCCAGGGCAAGTGCAGTGCGGGCGGCTACCGATCCGGCAATACCGGCTCCCAGAATCAACACCTCGGTAGGCGAAATACCTGCCACTCCACCGAGTAACAGCCCTTTTCCACCCCGTTCGTTGCTCATCAGCTCTGCAGCAACGGCAATAGCCGTATTTCCTTCTATTTCGGATATAGAACTTACTACCGGAAATGTTTTTTGCTCGTCTTTTATTAATTCATAAGCAATGGCATTCATCTTTTTCTTCATCATGAGTTTTATGCAATCTGCTGACAAATTGGATAGTTGAAGCATTGAAAGAATAGAAGAGTGATCATGCATCAGATTTAATTCAGTTATGGTTGGCGGAGCAATTTTCAGGACAATATCAGCTGCAAAAACCTCAGAATCATCGTCTACCAGATAGGCTCCAGCTTCGCTATATTGTAAGTCGGAATAAGACATAGGAACCCCGGCTCCCCGTTGCACGTATACACTGTGTCCTTCTTCGGTAACAATGGCAACTCCTTCGGGCGTAAGAGCCAAACGAGTTTCTACATCTGCATTTTCTTTCGGAATTCCAATCGACAGTCGGGGCTGACTAGCTATTTCGCGCAACAAACACTCTTCGGGGAAAAGTGAACGTTTCTCTTTCGGATCTCGTTTCATCAATATGTGAATTTTAATGTTAGACTACAAAACTAAGCACTATTCTCGGAATAAACAAATAATAAAATGCTTATTCGTTGTTATTCCTAGTTATTTACAGTTATTTATTTCATGTTTATAAACAAGAAACCTGCTGTTTCGTTCTTTGATATATCATCTTTTATTTTCAAATTCCACAGATTTTTAAATTCGTAAGTAGTTCCCAATGTTTAATGATATATTTCTATCACAATAGTACACATAGAAATAATGGAAGAAAAAGACTTAGGTCACATAGTAAAAGCATCTGACGGTACTTTTGCTCGGTTTGAAATTATCCCGGTAATCGGGATAATGCTATGTGTTCTTAGTCTTAGATCTTCTATCTAAAACTAGTGTGCTATTGTGATAGAAACATATCAATAATAATTATCATTACTTAGCTAAATCAGTATCTTTGCACCCAATATGGAAAATAAAAAACTTACAGGACACATAGCTCTTTTTTCGGCCAATGTAATCTTTGGCATCAACAACCCTGTTTCGCGAACACTAATGCCCGAAATGCTTAGTCCGTATACACTTACATTTTTCCGGTTAGCTGGCGGAATGTTATTGTTTTGGGTGGTTTCATTATTTACCAAGAGGGAGCATGTGCCGCCCAAAGACATTTTTCTGTTATTTCTTGCTTCTTTCTTTTCCCTGACATTGAACCAGCTTCCATTTTTTGTGGGTTTATCCATGACTTCGCCCATCGATGCGTCTATTGTTGTTACCATGCTACCCATTGTTACCATGATATTGGCAGCCATCATTATTAAAGAACCTATCACACTCATGAAAGCTATAGGAGTGGTGGTGGGTGCCTCAGGAGCCCTATTGTTGATTTTCAGTAGTCAGGCTAACCATACCGGAAATGGAAATTTCTGGGGAGACCTGATTGTTTTTTCAGCCACTATTTCATTTGCTATCTATTTCACCGTTTTCAAAGATCTGATAACGCGCTATTCGGCTGTTACCCTTATGAAATGGATGTTTTTGTTCTCCACCATCGTTTGTGCGCCTTTTTGTTACAAGCCATTGATGCAAACCAATTTTACATTGCTGAGTGCTGACACCTACTGGCGCATAGGATATATGGTTATTTTTGCCACCTTTGTGGGTTATCTGCTTATTCCTATCGGACAAAAAGTGCTTAGGCCCACCACGCTGAGCATGTACAATTATGTACAACCGGTAGTGGGTTCACTGCTTGCAGTGGCAATTGGCATGGATGTTTTTGGATACGAAAAAGCACTGTCGGGAGTGTTGGTCTTTGCAGGGGTTTATATCGTAACGCAAAGTAAATCGAAGGCACAGATGGATGCCGAAAAACAAGCAAAGGGAAAATAGTTGGCGCATGCCGACTACAGCAAAACAGGGTTTGTATCAAAAGCACGCAAATAACGCAAAAGGCACAAATTTTCGCAAATAGGATTTGTAAAGCAGAATATTATTTGTGAAAATTTCAATTCGATAAGATTGAGTGTTTTGTGTTGTTTGCGTTTTAAAAAGACTGTTGAGACACCCTCTTATTTTTTCAGAACAAACACTTCATTCTTATCCGTCCCCCTATTTATTTTCGTATTTTTTACTCCATGATCCCCTGTCTAAACCGATTAAAAATTTCTCTTCTTTTAACCTGTTGAGGTACTTGTCCAAAAACCGGATGTTGAATAGTATTGCTCTTGGTTGTGCGAATTGCTAAAAACCGGGTGTGCAACCTAAAGATTTGATGACGGAAGTTCAAACTCTGGCGGGATTATAGTTAGTAAATACTTGATTAATAAAGGTGAAATTGATCTAACAGAAACAAAATCTTAGCTACGATTGTTGAAATCTTAGCTAACATAGATGAAAAATGACCCAACATGAACTCAATGTTGGGTAACATGGAGAAGAAATGACCCAACATAAACCAATGTTAGCTAACATAGAGAAAAAAGCACCCAACATGAACTCAATGTTGGGTAACATGGAGAAGAAATGACCCAACATGAACTCAATGTTGGGTAACATAGAGAAGAAATGACCCAACATAAACCAAAAGTGACCCAACATTTTGAAAAAATGACCCAAGGTTTAATGGTTCCCAGACCATTTAAAAACCGTATTTTTTTCTGTCCACTAGCAGTAAAATAGTTTACTAGAAAAGCCTGTGCGTTACTTGTTTTTTAGTATGTTTGTGGGGAAAAAATAATAAATAGAGACTGAAGTTAAAGTCCATATAGTTACCACTGCGTGACACATATACAAAATGGAGTGGAAACTATATTGATGTTAGGCGCAATTATAAAAAAATGAATACGAAATTTAAACAGACAGAGTACTTTAAATATCTTTCAACTAATCTTGCAGAAATGGAAAGTGAAAGAATTGAATTTAACGATCGAATTATTGCTTTGTTGAATAATAAAACTGATGAACTTGGAACCATATTGAAATGTCATTTAATAATAGAACATTATTTAGATGAGTTTTTGATTACCGCCTATCCAACAGTTTCCAATTTGGAAAAAATACGATTGACTTTTAATCAAAAGCTTGAGTTAATATGTAACAGTCATTCATTATTGAAATTGACTTACACTTCAGTTAAGTGTCTCAACTCCCTAAGAAACAAATTCTCACATAGACTTGCATATGAAATTAAGGAAGAAGACTATAAAGAAATTAAAGATTTAATGACTATTTGGTATGGAGCTGCAGGAGAACCAATTCCTGTAGGACTTCAATTGATTGAACATTATACAATATGGATTTGTGCAAATTTCAATACAATGATTAAAGGTATAAAAAAAGAGACTCCTGAACTTGGTTTGACCGGATATTTGATCTGGTTAGAAAAAATGACTGAAAATAAATAACTGCGCCTAACACACGCTATGTTCATTGGCTGGCTATGGGCATTCCGGCAGTTTTGCTCCCGCATTCACTTTGTTGGCAGTTATCTGAACCTTGATTAAGCAGATAAATCAGATGAAAACAGATACTCTGAAATCTGATACATCATCTTTATCTGATTTAATCGTGGTTCAGACAATTCAGCCAGTTTAGCAGCTATTGTTTCTAATTGTTATATATATATTTTCATATTATTTAAAAATGAGTTACTAATTAAAAACGTATTAAAATGGAAGAAGATGTAAACAACATGAGTAAATGCCCTGTTACCGGAGCAACTCAAAAGCACAGTGTAGGCACTAGTGGTACAAAAAACCGCGACTGGTGGCCAAATCAATTAAAATTGAACGTACTACGACAACACTCTTTGTTGTCTAACCCTATGGGTGCAGATTTTAATTATGCTGAGGAATTCAAAAGCCTGGATTTGGGGGCTATAAAAAACGATCTGCACAAGCTAATGACTGACTCTCAAGATTGGTGGCCTGCTGATTTCGGCCATTACGGACCATTCTTTATCCGTATGGCGTGGCACAGCGCAGGCACATACCGCACTGGCGACGGGCGTGGAGGTGCAGGAGGCGGACAGCAACGCTTTGCCCCACTTAACAGTTGGCCCGACAATGTCAACCTCGATAAGGCCCGAAGGCTGCTGTTGCCTATCAAACAAAAGTATGGCCGTAAAATATCATGGGCCGACCTAATGATTCTTACCGGTAATGTGGCTTTGGAATCGATGGGGTTCAAGACTTTTGGATTTGGTGGTGGACGCGAAGATGTTTGGGAACCGGAAGAAGACATTTTCTGGGGCTCAGAAACTAAGTGGCTGGAAGCAAACAAGCGCTACTCCGGCGAACGTGATCTCGACAATCCGCTTGCAGCCGTGCAAATGGGCTTAATATATGTAAATCCGGAAGGACCTAACGGCAACCCCGATCCGCTTGCAGCAGCTAAAGATATTCGCGAAACTTTTGCCCGTATGGCCATGAATGATGAAGAAACCGTGGCACTTATTGCCGGTGGACATACCTTTGGCAAAACCCATGGAGCCGGCGATGCAGCACTGGTTGGACCCGAACCCGAAGCTGCCGGTATCGAAGAGCAAGGCTTGGGCTGGAAAAGTTCGTTTGGCTCGGGAAAAGGAGGAGACACCATCTCCAGTGGTCTGGAGGTGACCTGGACACAGACTCCTGCCAAGTGGAGTTATTATTTCTTTGACAACTTGTTTAATTTCGAATGGGAACTAACAAAAAGTCCGGCAGGTGCCAATCAATGGGTAGCAAAAAACGCAGATAATGTAATCCCTCTTGCCCATGACGCTTCTAAAAGACAGGCACCCACGATGCTTACTACCGACCTTGCTTTGCGTTTCGATCCTGTTTATGAGAAAATCTCAAAACGTTTTTATGAACATCCTCTTGAATTTGCAGATGCTTTTGCACGTGCCTGGTTTAAGTTGACTCACCGGGATATGGGACCACGGGCACGCTACTTAGGACCTGAAGTACCTGCAGAAAAACTGATCTGGCAAGACCCGATCCCAACCGTAGATCACGTATTGGTTGACGAAAAGGATATTGAAGCATTAAAAGCCAGTATATTAAATTCCGGTCTGTCTGTATCTCAGTTGGTATCCACTGCATGGGCTTCAGCCTCTACTTTCCGTGGATCCGACAAGCGTGGTGGTGCCAACGGTGCCCGCATTCGTCTTGCTCCACAAAAGGACTGGGTTGTAAACAATCCTGCTCAGCTATCGAAAGTATTGGGAACGCTTGAAGTAATCCAAAAAGAATTCAACAGTGGGCAGTCAAGTGGAAGAAAGAAAATATCACTTGCAGATCTTATCGTATTAGCAGGTTGTGCAGGTGTAGAGAAAGCGGCAAAAGCTGCCGGCTTTGATGTAGCTGTTCCTTTCAGCCCGGGGCGCATGGATGCATCGCAAGAGCAAACAGACCTGGAATCTTTCGCAGTACTGGAACCGGTAGCCGATGGCTTCCGCAACTATTTAAAGGCGAAATATACCATATCAACCGAAGAATTATTGGTAGATAAAGCCCAATTGCTTACACTTACTGCTCCCGAAATGACAGTTCTTGTAGGTGGGTTGCGTGTATTGAACGGAAACTTTGACAATTCTAAATTAGGAGTTTTCACCAAGCGTCCGGAAGTTCTTAGCACCGATTTTTTTGTAAACCTGCTAGATATGGGTACTGTATGGATGCCGGCGTCAGAGGACAAAGAAATATTTGATGGACGGGATCGCAAGACAGGTGAGTTAAAATGGACGGGAACCCGCGCAGATCTTATCTTTGGTTCAAACTCAGAACTCCGGGCCCTAGTGGAAGTATACGGAAGTGCGGATGCTCAGGAAAAGTTTGTTACGGACTTTGTATCGGCATGGAATAAAGTAATGAATCTTGATAGGTTTGATTTAATGATTCTATGAATATGTTCGAAATTAGTTTATAATATTTTAATCTGCCCCTAATTATCTCCCTTCGGTCGCTGACCGCTGGTTCCACTAAAGGGGACTCTTGCCGCGTGAAAATGTTGATTGTTTTCACACATATCGCACCTTGGCAGCCCCCTTTAGGGGGTTGGGGGCAATTAAAGATGAGTTTTTTTATATAAACTAATTCTTGTGACATACTTATGAATCAAAAATTCATAAAAGGGTGATTCCGGAACTATAAAGTGGCTATTTTTTGGCCGCCTTATAGTTCCGGATTTCTTATATAATACTCCTGTTGGTGCGGGCCAGTGACCAATTAAATACAAAGTAAGGATTGAACTTCAATTTTAAAAAAACGGATTAATCTCAAGTCCTTTTTTAGGGAGTAGGGGGGTGTAATCATAAAGATAATCGCACGAATATTCCACCTTCCCGAATAATCACTAACTTTGACGGGCAATATACAGCCCTGTTTCCAAACAGGCTAAAAACAAAATTGACACACGTAAACTCCTCTATGGAAGATTTTTTTCCCAACCAACGATATACCAGCAAAGGCGAACCCGAACTGGGTATTGGCATTCTGACCGAAGTCGGTAACCGAAAAGTACAAGTTTATTTCCCACTATCCAACGAAAAACGGCAGTATGCTGTGGAAAGCGCTCCCTTGCGTCGGGTTATTTTTAAACCGGGCGATACGGTACTGGACACAAACAATCAACCCTTGCTCATTCAGCACGTTGAACCGGAGGGTGAGTTATATGTGTATTATGGTAAAAACCGGAAGTTGTCGGAAGCTGAGCTTGGCAATATGTCGGTAACGCATGGTGTGGAAGACCGGCTTTTTGCGGGTGATCTGGACTCACCACAAACTTTTGCTTTGCGCCGCGAAACCCTGCAACACGATTACAGAAGACGATTGTCTGCCGTAAAAGGATTTGTGGGTGGACGAATAGATCTGATTCCCCATCAACTTTACATAGCCCACGAGGTAAGTTCGCGTTATGCACCGCGCGTGTTGCTGTCCGATCAGGTGGGTCTTGGAAAAACCATTGAAGCTTGTCTTATTCTACATCGCCTGTTGCTGAGTGGACGCATATCGCGGGTCATTATTCTGGTTCCCGAGTCGCTGGTACATCAATGGTTTGTAGAAGTGTTGCGTCGGTTTAACCTGTGGTTTCATATTTTTGATGAAGAACGCTGTGTCTCGCTGGACGGCAGTGCACCGGATGGTAATCCTTTTCTGGACGATCAACTGATTCTTTGCAGTACCGAGTTTTTAGCCGGTTCCGACAAACGTGCCCAACAAGCCATCGCTGCCGGTTGGGATATGTTGGTGGTGGATGAAGCCCAT
>JAATGT010000067.1 GCA_015654525.1 Bacteroidales bacterium | reverse complement strand
AGTGATTGAAATAAATGGTAATGATGCAGAACAAATCCGCAAAGCACTTACCGAAGCCAAAGCTGAAACAAGTAAACCAACACTTATTATTGGTAAAACAATTATGGGTAAAGGTGCATTGAAAGCCGATGGTTCAAGTTTCGAACGTCAATGTGCTACTCATGGTATGCCATTGAGCGAAGGTGGAGCATCTTATGCCGAAAGTATCAGAAATTTAGGTGGAAACCCTGAAGATCCGTTTGTGATTTTCGAAGAAACTAAAGCTTTATACGCAAAACGAGCTGAAGAATTAAAAGAAATCACAGCTAAAAAACAGGCTGCAAAAGCAACATGGACAAAAGCGAATCCTGAACTGGCAGAAAAGCTGGCTTTCTTCTTCACCGGAAAAACTAAAATGAACTGGGATGCTGTAGTTCAAAAATCGGGTCAGGCAACACGTGCTGCCTCAGCAACTGTTCTGGCAGAACTGGCAAAACAAGTAGAAAACATGATAGTAGCCAGTGCCGATTTATCAAATTCAGACAAAACGGATGGTTTCCTGAAAAACACAAAAGCCTTTACTAAAGGTGATTTCTCAGGTGCATTCCTTCAGGCAGGCGTATCCGAATTGACTATGGCTTGTGTTTGTATCGGTATGAGTTTGCATGGTGGTATAATTCCGGCTTGCGCTACATTCTTTGTGTTCTCCGATTATATGAAACCAGCCATACGTATGGCTGCTTTGATGGAACAACCTGTGAAATTTATCTGGACACACGACGCATTCCGCGTAGGTGAAGACGGACCAACTCACGAACCGGTGGAACAAGAAGCTCAGATTCGGTTGATGGAAAAACTAAAAAATCACAAAGGACACAATTCAATGTTGGTACTACGTCCTGCCGATGTGGAAGAAACTACCGTGGCATGGAGAATGGCTTTGGAAAACACCACTACTCCTACCGGTTTGATTTTTTCTCGTCAAAACATAGTAGATTTACCGGCTGCTACCAGTCGTAAAGCCGAAGCCGAACAAGCTTTGAAAGGTGGATATGTAGTGGAAAGTGATGCCAATCCGGATATTATTCTGGTTGCTTCCGGTTCCGAAGTTTCGACCTTAAATGAAGGTGCAGCGCTACTTCGTGCCGATGGTATCAAAATTCGATTGGTTTCGGTTCCTTCCGAAGGTTTGTTCCGTAGTCAATCGGCCGAATACCAGGAAAGCGTATTGCCAAAAGGAGCTAAGATTTTTGGTTTAACCGCCGGTCTTCCTGTAAACCTGCAAGGTTTGGTAGGCTCTAACGGAAAAGTGTTTGGATTGGAATCGTTTGGTTTCTCCGCACCATACAAAGTATTAGACGAAAAACTTGGTTTCACTGGACAGAACGTTTACAATCAGGTAAAGGCAATGCTTTAATAAATAGCAGTAAACGGTAAGCAGTAAGCGGCAAGTTAGTAGTTGGTAGTAAACAACCATTTTACTTACCACTTACTGCTTACTGCTTACTGCTTACCACTTGCTGCTTACCGCTTACCACTTACCACTTACTGCTTTTTTATGGATATTCTTTCAATCATTATTATCGGCACTGGATTAGCTATGGATTGCTTTGCTGTGTCGGTTACTAAAGGAATATGCGCCAAGAAATTTTTCTTTTGGCTGACATTCCGAATGGCTTTTTTATTTGGGTTGTTTCAGGCCGTCATGCCATTAATAGGTTATGTTGCCGGAGTTAGCTTTGCGCAAGAAATGAAAAGTTTCGATCACTGGCTTGCTTTTGGTTTGCTGACACTCATCGGAGGGAAAATGCTGATTGAAGGATTAAGATCGCCCGATCCGGACTGTAACAATAAGTCAAATCCATTTAAATGGGTTTCATTGCTTTCGCTGGCATTGGCAACCAGCATCGATGCACTGGCAACAGGCATTGTGTTTATTCCCTATCACAATACTATTTGGTTAGCTATAGGTATTATAGGATCTATCAGCTTTGCTTTCACTTTCATAGGCATGTATATCGGTATTCATTTTGGCAAACGGTTTCATTTTAAAGTGGAAGCGTTGGGTGGAGCCATTCTTATCGGCATTGGACTGAAAATACTGATCGAACACCTGATCAGCTAATAGTGATTAATCATAAGCAGCTATTCTCTATGTCCCCAAAAGGAGTCTAGTCCGACTCAAAAATTCACATTTTCTTTACTGCACTCTTAATTTTCAAAACACAAAGCCGGTACAAATAAATAATTCCGCGCTAAAGATTTAAACATGATTTTAAAAAAACTACTTCCTTGTATTTTAATTGCTTTTGCTACTTCCGCTTTTGCTCAAGACACAACAACAAAGGTCAAACTTTACGGCTATGTAGGTAATGATTTCTTTTACAACTCTCGTCAAAACGTAGAAATGGTTGACGGAATTATTCAACTATTTCCAAAACCCATAGAACTAAGTGCCGGCACTGATAAAAATGCCGTTGCACAGGCTGAAATGATAAGCGTAAACACCCGCCTGGGCGTAGACATCAGCAGTGCCCCTATACTGGGAGCCAAATCAACAGGCAAAATAGAAGCCGACTTTGCCGGTTTCGGAACTTCCTATTATGTGTTCCGTATTCGTCAGGCATATATGAAATTAAACTGGAATAAAACCGAGTTGCTAATCGGTCAGACCTGGCATCCCTTGTTTGGAAGTGTAGTTCCTACTACCTTTGCAGCCAATGGGGGTGCACCTTTTCAGCCTTTTAACCGCAGTCCGCAGCTAAGACTCAAGCAAACACTGACCCCCACCCTATCGTTTAGCGCTGCTGCTGTATACGAGATGCAATACGCCTCGCAAGGTCCGCAGGGAATAAGCAGTGTGTATATGAAAAACGCCCTTGCTCCCGATCTGTTTGTAGGACTGGAAAACAAGACCAATCATTGGATAACGGGTGCCGGTATTGATTTCAAAACCATAAAACCTGACATAAAACAGATTTCGTCGTTGAGTGCCGCAGCTTACGCACAATACAGCAAATCAAAAATTATGCTTAAAGCAAAGGCCATATATGGGGAAAACCTCAGCGACCAGCTGATGCTGGGAGGTTATGGAGTAAGTAAATATGCAGCCGATTCAACAACAGTTTTGTCGTATACCAATTTCAAAAATCTGAGTACCTGGGTGAACGCAGCCTACGGCACGAAGTTTCAGGTGGGCGTTTTACTTGGCCTATCGCAAAACCTGGGAACAGTAGATATGCTCGCCACCAGAAAGGGAGGCAAATACGCAGCATACGGTTACGGATATTATGATACGGCTCAACAGATAGTAGATCATCTGTACCGCATAGTGCCGCAAATGAGCTACAACTTACCAAACGTGAGATTTGGTTTGGAATATGACTTTACAACTGCATCGTACGGTAGTATTCAGTCCGATGGCAACGCTATCAATCCTTATTCGGTAAATAATCACCGGGTACTGGCTTCGGTGATGTATATCTTTTAAATTACTGTTTAAGGCCCTGTAGTAACAGCATTGCGATTGCAACAGGGCATGCAGAAAACCGAACAAACCCGGTTTAGGTTTGTTTAAATTGAATCTTTTACTTTTCATGATCAGATCGCAGCAACTATTTATATTTTCATCTTTCAACTGAAAATTATGATAAAAGGTTCATTTTTCATTTTACTGTTTTTTTTTCTGGGGCAAATGCTAAGCTTACTAATGCAAGGCTTTATTCCGGGCAGTGTACTTGGTATGATACTGCTTTTCTTGTGTTTATTTTTCAAGATTATTAAGCCGGATAACGTGAAGAGCGTATCCGTTGTGCTGAGCAAAAACATGGCTGTATTTTTTATTCCGGCCGGTGTGGGACTGATGGTATATGCCGAAATTCTCTCCAAATCTTTATTCACTATCCTGGCGGCTATTGCTGTAAGTACCGTACTTACTATTGTCACGGTAGCTCTTATACAGGATAATTTTGAAAAACGAAGAGCGAAAGGAGGTACAAAATGATAAATTCTATACTGGATCAACTAAGACCAATCTTCAGCAGCGAAGTTTTCCTGCTTATGTTTTCCATGGGTACTTTTTTGCTTGGAGTACTTATATATAAACGCACAAAAATCACCTTGTTGCAACCGCTTCTTATATCAATGGTGATTCTTATTCCGTTTCTGAAAATAACCGGCATTGATTATCCTACATTTTTTCAACAAACCCGAATATTAAACTTTATGCTCGGACCGAGTGTGGTGGCATTGGGATATGTTCTTTACGAGCAAATAGAACAAATCAAAGGCAATGTAATTTCTATTCTCACTTCGGTTTTTATAGGAAGTGTAGTAGGTATTGGTAGCGTAGTATTAATTGCCAAAGCAATGGGTGCCGACAGGATGCTCATGGCATCGCTGGCTCCAAAATCGGTAACTACCCCTATTGCCATGAGCTTGTCCGAAAAATCGGGAGGTGCACCGGCGCTTACAGCAGCATTTGTTGTTATTTGCGGTATCTTCGGGGGACTTGTAGGACCTGTCCTTCTCCGGAAAATGGGTATTAAAAGTAAAATAGCACAAGGACTGGCCATGGGATCTTCCTCCCATGCTCTGGGCACGGCGCGAGCTATGGAAATGGGTGCTGTGGAAGGTGCTATAAGTGGATTGGCTATCGGCATCATGGGCATTATGACTGCCTTACTGGTTCCATTTGCCGAACATCTATTCTGATTTAAGAATATATCCGGTAGATAATATTAATATTGTCCAAAAAATAAAATATACTCAGTATATATGACCAGCAACATCTGAAAAATGAAATATACCGGGTATATTTGACTAAGGGCTGTTGAAAACTAAAATGTACTGAGTAGATTTCATTTCTGGCATTCTGAAAATAAAATATACTGAGTAGATTTCATTTCCGAAACCATGAAAGTAAAATATACTCAGTATTTAACGATAAAAGGCTTTAGCTTGGTTTGAATATCCAATTAGCTAAAGCCTTTTTCCTGTTTTTTTATTCGTCCATCTCAACAAAAGAGACGATTGTCCTTTAAATTTCCTTCATCAGGAATCGTCCGCTTCTTCGGGTACGTTGACTGAGTAAAATGCTGCGATTTTTTGTCGTTTTTTCTACTATTTCGTTCATAATACCACGAATGGTGAGCAGTTCCAGTCCGTCGTTATAGGTCACTTTGAAATCATTCCCCAGTTCGTCGAGCGCTCCGGACAAGTAGCGGGTATTGTCCACGCATACCGAGATGCTGATAGCCGAACTTTGAATCATAGAGACTTTCAGACGGTGCTTGTTCATCACGGCAAAAGCCTTGGACAGACTTTCTTCCAATACAAAAGAAAAATCACGCGGACGAACCGTCACCAACACCTGATTTTTACGAAGTATCAATACCGGAACATCAATAGGGTGCTCGGTAGAAGCTTTAATAACCGAACCGGCTTCGGCGGGACTTCCAAACGGACGGACATACAAAGGGATTTGTTTATTTTCGAGTGGCTTGATCGTTTTCGGGTGAATAATCTGCGCACCGCTATAAGCCAGTTCCACGGCATCAAGGTAAGTCAGCTCGGGGATAAGCACTGTGTTATCGAAAATACGTGGATCGGCATTCAGAATGCCCGGAACGTCTTTCCAGATTGATACACTTTCGGCATTGAGCAGATTACCCACCACCGCAGCCGAATAATCGGAACCTTCGCGGCCAAGCGTTGTGGGTTCGCCCTTAATATTGGCACCGATAAATCCCTGACCAATATATATGCGGTTTTGATTAAAATCGGCAGCTTGCTGCAACCTGACTTGCGATTCGTCCATGCGTACGTTGGCTTCGCGGTAGTTGCTGTCGGTCACCAACAAGCCACGCATATCCAGCCAGGTATTATTTATTCCGGATTCTTCCAAAAAAGCAGATACAATTTTTGTGGAAATAACTTCGCCGTATGAAACCAAGCGGTCGTACCAACGATCGTAGTCGTCACCCACTCCACGATTTATTATTTTTTTCAACTCGTCAAATAAAGGTTTCACGGCCTTTACCCCAATCTTTTTATCCTTAAATAAATCCGTGATCACCAAATCATGGTAATATTCTACTTCGGATAATCTCTGAATAGCAGCTTCGCGGTTGGCTTTCATAAAAAAATCAAGTACCGCCTCCATGGCATTAGTGGTTTTTCCCATGGCCGAAACCACAATAAAAAGATTATCGTCTACCCCCGAAACAATACGTGCAATATTGCGGATTCCTTCTGCCGAACGCACCGATGCGCCACCGAATTTATATACTTTCATTTATTATTTATTTTAGTCACGAGTTACACTAGTTATAAGTTACAAGTAATATTAGTTACGAGTTAGGAAAATGCTGTCTGCAACGGAAACAGATTCTGAAATATCAAAACGTACTTAATACGTTTAATTTGAACCACAAAAATACAAAAAAAGATGGACGCACAGATCGGATAAAGAGGATAAATATCATCAATTTACAATCTTTACTCCTACCAACTTGTCGTATCGTGCACCCCACGGACGGTGATAAACATAAATCGTATATTCGTTACCGGTTTGCCAGTAACTTCCATCTACACGCTGGGCCGAAGCTTTCTGTTCGCCTTTGGGCACAAACCAGTACTGGTAGTTATACCCGCCTTGTTTCAGTAAAGCAGTTTGAGAATAGCTTTCGGTTTTCCCGTCGTATTTCAGTCGCACAGCATCGTCTAACTGATTATAATTAAACTCGCCTCCCAGATACAACTGACCATCAAAAAAAGGCTGGGTAGTGGGAAGATTAAAATGCACCAACATATAATCGGCTTCGGCATTATTGTTTTCCGCACCTTGAAGATTAATCACAAATTTTCCGTTTACATCCTGATAAGCCTGATAAATTTGGGTTGTTTTCACTTTATCGTTCGTCAAAACAGCTTCGTAATGCGGCTGTGTATAAACAATCCGCTCTACACCTTCGCCCGCAGCGTAAACCGACGAGATATCAAAACGATGATATTCATATCCTCCCTCAAATATCAAAGCAGCATTATTTACATAGCTCAATTTCGAACTTGCCAGATAGGTTGGTTTAATACCCGTCACCTGATTATCCGTTCGGTTATTCTGGCGTACCACTACCTTGATTTCCGATATAGCATCACGCACCTGATAACCATTAAGCGCTAAGTCGAAGTCCAATTGTTGCGATTTTCCGCTGAATTCGGAGTCTGTATTTCCACGTACGGTGGCCGAGATACCTATTTGCGGTTCTACCACCGAAAAACAAGCCTGTGCAATGGGTTTATCCACCTGATTGTCTTCATAAATCAGCACCACATAATTTCCCGACAGTTTAAAACTCATATCTTCGTTGGGCAACAAAAATGCATAATGGGTATACAAATAAGTAGTATTAAGCGACAAGGTATCGGTGGTAATATTCCCCGAAGTAAAGCCACTCAGGTATTCGGTGCTAACAAGATCCGAAGCTGTCCAGTCGGCGTCACAATGAATCACTTTATAGCCGTAAGCATGTGCTTCGTGCGACATTTCATCGAAGCTCACCTGCATCACATCCGAACTACTTAGTTGCATAATGGGTAAACCAAGCTTAGTACCGACCACCCCTATTTGCAGAGTTTTTATATTCGGATTAAAAATCTGAGTGCGATAAATTGTCTGAGCCGAAGCAGTCAGACCTAAGATGAGAAGCGGAAGTAAGAGCTGTTTTTTCATACCAATGCTGTTTAAGAAAAGAGAAAGACTCTTTTTTATACCACAAAAATAAATAAATTCGGGGAAACTACAGTATTTCAAGGAATAAATGATCGGTAGAAAATAAACAACCCTCCTTGATTAAATGCAAACAAGGGTAGAAATAAAGCCCCGGATCAGGCACTCAAAACTTATCAACATGAATTGAATTTTAATAACTGCCGGCACTTTTTTATGGAACAAAATCCGTTACTTTGCATCAAATGAAAGAAGAAGTCCTCGAGAAACTTAAAACCCTGGCTGAGTCGGCAAAGTACGATGTTTCGTGCGCCTCCAGCGGTACTACCCGGAAAAATACTCCGGGTGGCATTGGCAGTACAGCCGGCTGGGGAATCTGCCACAGCTTCACCGAGGATGGACGTTGCGTATCGCTACTCAAAATCATGCTTACCAATTATTGCATTTTCGATTGCGCTTACTGCATCAATCGCCGGAGCAATGATATCCGTCGTGCTACCTTTGCCGTTGAGGAACTGGTGGAACTTACCATCGAGTTTTACCGCCGCAACTACATCGAAGGCTTGTTTCTCAGCTCGGGCGTTATAAACAATGCCGATTACACCATGGAACGCATGGTGCGGGTAGTAAAAGAGCTCCGCACGGTTCATAAGTTCAATGGATATATTCACATGAAAAGCATTCCCGGTGCCAGCCAGCAACTGGTACACGAAGCCGGCTTGTATGCCGACCGCATGAGTGTGAACATAGAAATACCGACCGAGGAAAACCTCAAAATGCTGGCGCCCGAAAAGGATCACGAGAGTGTTTATAAACCCATGCTCTACATTCAGCAAGGTGTGCTCGAAAGTACAGAAGAACGTCAGAAACATCGCTATGCTCCACGCTTTGCACCCGCCGGACAAAGCACTCAGATGATTATTGGTGCTACCAACGAAAGCGACAAGCAGATACTGCAAACCTCCGCCTCACTTTATCAGCGCCCCAGCATGAAAAGGGTATACTACTCGGGCTATATCCCCGTCAATTCATACGACAACAGGTTGCCAGCTGTAAAGCAAGCACCACTGGTACGCGAAAACAGGCTTTATCAGGCCGACTGGTTGCTCCGCTTCTACGAATTCAAAGTAGATGAGATCGTAGATGAGAAATTCCCGGATCTGGATTTGGAAATAGACCCCAAACTAGCCTGGGCCTTGCGACACCCCGAACAATTTCCGGTGGATATAAACAAAGCCGATTATTCGATGATCCTGCGTATTCCGGGCATCGGAGTAAAATCGGCACAGCTCATCGTTACGTCACGCCGGTTTGCCCGACTGCGAAGTGCCGACTTGAAAAAGATAGGGGTGGTGATGAAAAAAGCACAGTATTTTATCACCTGCAATGAGCTAACCTTAAATACCGTGAGCGACACCTCACCCGAGTATGTACGACGCATACTTACTGAGAAAAAAATGGGAAAAGGAAAAGATAACCGGCAACAGTTATCGTTGGTATTTGATCCCTAAAGTTGGAAGAGCTTAACACTAAGTCACTAAGAACACCCAGTAACACAAAGCTTGATAGTTATTAATAATGCCACTCCTACGACATTATATTCAAAAGCAAACAGGATATTATACTCTTTCATTTACTTATATAAAATATTTAGTGATTCTTAGTGTATTTAGTGCCTTAGTGGTTATTCTTATTTATTTGAGTCTTATAAACAAACTACTTTATTCCCCTTTAGGGGCCAGGGGTCAATGATCATCTTCCATTACGACAAAACATTCGAAGGATTACTCACAGCTGTGTTTGATGCCTATAACCGGAAAACATTTCCCGACAGATTGCTGGAGGAAGATGAACTGGAGCCCTTGTTTGTGGATGAAAGTTACACTGTACTGACACAAACCGACAAAGCAAACCGTGTATGGAAAGCATTGGAAAAGAAACTACAGCATACTACCCGCAACATGCTCACCCACGTGTGGCTCTCCGAACTGCCCGCCAGCGATGAGCTCATCTTTCGTTATATCCGAAAAACATTTGACAGAAAACAATCCATCGAAATGAACTTTGCCGACGATGATGTACTGCAAATGCGTAACCTGGCTCAAAAAGTAGACAGGGAAAAGTGCAGGATGATAGAGTACGTACGTTTTCAGAAAGCAGCTGACGATATCTTTTTCGCACCGGTATCGCCAGATCACAACTGCTTACCGCTCATTCTGGAACATTTCAAAGACCGCTTTGCCGATCAGAAGTGGATTATATATGATGTAAAACGCAACTACGGATATTACTATGATTTGAAAACTGTAACCGAAATGACGCTCGACAGCACCAACCTTTTTCCCGAAGGTAAGCTGGACGAAGAACTTATGGCCAAGGATGAAAAGCTTTTTCAGGAACTGTGGAAAGGTTATTTTAAATCGATGACCATCAAAGAGCGCATCAACCTTAAACTACAGCGGCAACATTTACCCAAGCGGTATTGGAAGTATCTGACCGAAAAACAATAACCCGGGAATATCTATTCGTTGGATACAAAATTTCTTTTACTCATACTATTTATACGTATATGTTTCAATGTCGTTTAGATAAGGATTCGCACACAGAATACACGGATTAGAAGAAAAAACACGGAATAGAAATTCCATTTAAAATGCACATTATAAATATAATAATCAAATCAACTTCACATGTTCTGTAAAATCTGTGTATTCTGTGTATTCTGTGTGCCTAACTAAAGGACATTGGTATATGTATTCACTTTCTCATCAAAACCGACCAAAATCAAGGTCAAATTAGTACTTTTGTAGCGTTATTCCATTTCACGAACAAACCCATGCCCACCCGGGTGAGCGATGGGTATATTTTATCAGATTGCAATTAAAGAATATTTAGAATGAAAAAAACGATTTACTTATTGTGCACTTTTATTGGACTGTCGGCAGCAACTGCCTCGAGTCAAAAAAAGGCTTTCGCCATTGAAGACTTATACAAAGTCCGGGCCGTAGGAGCTCCCGCTTTATCGCCCGACGGCATGCACGTGGCATTTACAGTAACCAACTACGATCTGGCTAAAGGTAAAACCATGACCGACATTTACGTAATGAACCCCGACGGACAGAACAAGAAGCAGATAACCACTACCGGCAAAGGAAATAGTAACCCCACCTGGACAAATGACAGCAAGAGTTTATATTACACGTCATCAGCCTCGGGTAACACACAGGTTTACCAATACACATTCGCCAATAATCAGTCTAAAAAAATTACCGACTTTTCGATGGGTGTAAACGATCCTGTTTTGTCGCCGGACAACAAGCTCATCGCTTTTTCATCCGAAGTATACCCCGAATGTGGTGCCAACAGTAAAAAGAATGCACTGACAGATTCGCTGGCAACCAATGGTCCGGTACAGGCTTATGTGGCCGACAAACTTCTGTTTCGTCACTGGACCGACTATGCAGCCGGCAAAGCTTCGCACATTATTATGTACAATCTGGAAGCCAACACCTACACCGACCTGACTCCCGATAAGTTTGTTTCGCCCATATTTATGCTCGGTGGTGGCATCGGTTACAGCTTTTCGCCCGACAGCAAAGAGCTTTGTTATGTATCCAATCACGACGAACACCCCGAAGCATCCACCAATGCCGACCTGTTTCTGGTTTCGGTTACCGGTGGCGAAGCGGTGAATATCACTTCCGGCAACAAAGCATGGGACGGATCGCCGACTTACTCGCCCGATGGAAAATACATTGCTTACCGCAAACAACTAATTCCCGGATACGAATCCGATTTATTCCGCTTGGCTCTGTACAATCGTCAGACTAAAGAAACAAACATAATTTCCGAGTCGTTCGACAACTGGGTGAACGACTATAAATGGAATGCCGATTCCAGGTCTATCTATTTTCAGGGCGAAGTACAAGGACATCAACCCTTGTATAAAATCGACATTGCATCCAAAAAGATAAGCCCTGTAAGTGGAGAAAAATCTATTTTCAGCTTTGACCTGGACAAAAAAGGATACCTGTATTATTCAGCCAACACGACAGGAAAACCCACAGAACTGTATCGCTTCAAACTTCCTAACAACACGAAAGTATCGCAGCTAACAGCTTATAACGAGGAGCTCGAAAACACGGTGGACATCCGTCCTGCCGACACCATGTGGGTAGCAGGTGCCGATGGCAAAAAGCTGGAAGTTTTTATCGTGAAACCACACAACTTCGATCCGAATAAAAAGTATCCGTTGATATTGAATGTACATGGCGGACCACAAAGTCAGTGGATGAATTCATTCCGTGGCGACTGGCAGGTTTATCCGGGTGCAGGTTATGTGCTGGCTTATGCCAACCCGCACGGATCGACCGGATACGGACAGGAATATACCCGCGAAATATCGGGCGACTGGGGCGGCAAACCGTTTACCGATTTAATGAAAGTAACCGATGCACTGGCTAACCTGTCGTATGTAGATTCAACCCGCATGGGTGCTATGGGTTGGTCGTACGGTGGATATATGATGAACTGGTTTCAGGCTAAAACCAAACGATTCAAATGTCTGGCATCTATGATGGGGCTTTACGACCTGCGCTCTATGTGGGGAACCACCGAAGAAATCTGGTTCCCAAACTTCGACTTGCAGGGTCAACCCTGGAACTCGGATCTGTACAAGAAGTTTTCGCCATCGGAATACGTGAAGAACTTTGCCACTCCAACGCTGATTATAACCGGACAACTCGACTTCCGGGTTTCGTACACCCAAAGCATCCAGTACTTCAGCACTCTTCAGACACTCAACATACCTTCGCGCCTGATTATTCTGAAGAATGACGGTCACTGGCCAAGCAACGTAAAATCAATGCCTTTGTATTACAATGCCCACCTGGATTGGTTCCATAAATACCTGGGAGGCGAACCCGCACCCTACGATGTAGACAAAATGGTAAAGAATCAGACATTCAACGATAAATAAAGATCGTTACGAGTTACAAGTAATACAGTTACGAGAGTGTTTATCTGGATTTTATTCTTTGAAAACACAGCACTACATAACATTGCTTAGCTAAAGAAAATGGCTGAAACCTGAATTTTAAAATCCGGTTTCAGCCATTGTTTATTTAATATGATTATCCGCTTTGTTACCTAAAGAGGCTGCCTCAAAAGTCTTTTTAGAACGCAAATAACGCAAAATGCGCAAATTAACGCAATCTTATCAAATTGGGATTCAACAAACAACATTCTGCTTTACTAATCTTATTTGCGAAAATTTGTGGTGTTTGCGTCATTTGCGTGCTTATGATACAGCCACCTTTTGTGGACTTCAAAAAACAATTCACCACAAAAGCCACAAAAGGTACACAAAAGCCGGAAATGAAAATTTTGAGCTATATATCGTCTGCATTTTCAAGGAAACAAAAGCTAAGTTTTTATTTCATAAAAACTTTTGTGTGACTTTTGTGCCTTTTGTGGTGTTCTATTTTGATTAGGTAAAATAAAGGATAATACTTATCTCACCCAAAACAAACCGGAAATAATCTCCAAAACAGAAAAACATAGCTAAGATTTACAGAATCTTGGGTCAGATTTTTGAAATCGTAGCTAAGATTTGGCAAAAGTGATATAAGATTTGATCAGTCTTAGCTAAGATCAAACAAGAATGATATAAGATTGAGTTGGTCTTAGCTAAGATTCAGTGAAAGTGATATAAGATTTAAGAAAAGTGACGTAAGATTTGGCAGATCTTAGCTAAGATTTCGCAAAAGTGACCCTGAGTTCAGGATTCGTCAGAATGAAAAATAAGGCATCTATACTACTTAATATCAAACCCATCTGCATCTTTCCACACGGCAAACTTTTGTCGTTCGCGCTGTAGAGGTTCTTGCAGTAGGTCGTAAGTCTGAATGGTAATTTCATTATCGGGAAAAGCGAGTAGAGATGCCCCCCGGTAATCGAGTAACATGGAATGCCCGTTGTAAACCAGTCCGGCTCCGTCCACTCCTACCCGATTCACTCCGCATACGTAACTTTGATTTTCCACAGCACGTGCTTTGAGCAATATATCCCAGGAGTCAATGCGTTTTTGAGGAAAATTGGCCACATAAATGAGCAAATCGTACTCGTTATTTACATTCCGCGCCCAAACAGGAAAACGAAGATCATAACAAACCAGCACGCAGATATTGAAACCCGCATAATGCACAATCAGGCGTTTGTCACCTCCCGAAAAGTGCTTGTGTTCGCCACCCATGGTAAACAAATGGCGTTTATCAGCCGTTTCCATTTCACCCGACGGAAAAACAAAAAAGGCTCGATTGTAATTTTGATCGTTCTCTGTGGCAATAAAACTTCCGGTAATGGCAAATTCGTATTTTACAGCCCACGCTTTGAGGGTTTGTACGGTTTCACCCTCCATAGTCTCGGCAAGGTGCAGGTCATCCGTACAAAATCCGGTAGTAAACATTTCGGGCAATACCACCAGATCGGTTTTTCCGGCCAGCAAAGCCAACTGCTCATCAACCTTGCGCAGATTAGCAGCTTTATCGGCCCAATGAATGGAATCCTGAATAAGAGTTATTCTCATGATTTCGCTTTACGTTGGTTACTCACTACGATCGTATTCTTACTGCTTACTTGCATGGAGATTAAAACGTTCGGGAAATTTAGCTGTCACACCTTTATAATGCTCCTGAATTTTTTCCAAATCGGCTTTTTCATCGCCGGTTGGATAAAAAACAACTGTAATGCCCATTTCTTTTTTGGCATAATCAAAATAAGCCAACTGAATAGGCACATTGGCTTTTACAGCAATGTTGTAGAAACCCATTTTCCACTTATCCACCAGACTACGTGTACCCTCTGGGGTCACAGCCAGGTGAAATGTTTCACGTTTATCAAATTCGTCGGCCATTTGCTGAGTTACGGATGTCCGTTTGGTACGATCGACAGGAACTCCCCCTAAAGCACTGAATATGTAGTTCAGCGGAAAAAAGAACCAAGACTTCTTTATCAGAAATGAAGCCTTCCGCCCTAAAGCCCAATAAAACAACTGTCCGATGGGATAGTCCCAGTTGCTGGTATGTGGTGCTACACAAATAACACTTTTTTTAGGCTCATCCACAGTTACCACCAGTCTCCAACCGGCTGTTTTCAATACCCACTTACTTAATTTTTGCATACGTTTTTTAGTTACAGATTACAAGTCGTATAAAGCAGACAAGTAAACAATTATCGATTCCGGTCAAACATATTTATATCTATATAGTTCAACAGTTCGGGCGGCAAAGTTACTGCTTTTTACTGAAGTTCGGAATTGTTGAAAACTATTTTAGTTTCAACCAAATCTAATTCGTATTTTTGTATTCAAATAATTACTCCAATTTATAGTTCAGGTACAGTACTTCTGTCGCCTGTGTTCCTGTTGTGATTTAAAACAAACACATGGATTTATCTTTTCTAAACGAACTCAACGAAAGTCAACGCAACGCGGTGAAATATACCGACGGAGCATCGCTGGTTATTGCCGGTGCCGGATCGGGGAAAACCCGTGTGCTGACTTATAAAATAGCCTATCTGCTAAACAGCGGCATGTCACCCACCTCCATCTTAGCCCTTACGTTTACCAATAAGGCAGCCCGCGAAATGAAAGAGCGTATTGCCGCCATGGTAGGCGAACAAACAGCCCGCTACCTGTGGATGGGTACGTTTCACTCTATATTCTCCCGCATTTTACGCTCCGAAGCCGTACATATTGGTTATACCAAAAACTTTACAATTTACGATTCAGCCGATTCTAAAAGTCTGGTAAAAACCATTGTCAAAGAGCTGAAGCTCGACGACAAAGTTTACAAACACGGTTTTGTTCAATCGCGTATATCGTATGCAAAAAATAATCTGATCACCCCGGATGCTTACGCTGCCAATACCGATCTGTTGAAAGCCGATATGACATCACGTATTCCGTTGATGACGGACATTTACAAAATCTACTGCAACCGCTGTAAACAAGCCGATGCCATGGATTTTGATGACCTACTGCTCCAAACCAATATCCTTTTCCGCAACAATCCGGATGTATTGCAAAAGTATCAGCAGATATTCCGGTATGTGCTGGTTGACGAGTATCAGGACACCAATTTTGCACAATACCTGATAGTGAAAAAGCTGGCCGAGCAACACGAAAAGATTTGTGTGGTGGGCGACGATGCTCAAAGTATATACTCTTTCAGGGGTGCAAACATCGACAATATACTGCAATTTAAAACTACCTACAAAAATGCTCAGATATTCAAGCTGGAGCAAAACTACCGTTCCACAAAAACGATAGTGAATGCAGCCAACAGCCTTATCGACAAAAATGCAAAACAGATACGGAAAACCGTTTTCTCCGAAAAAGAAACCGGCAAGCTCATCAAAGTACTGAGCGTATTTACTGATTTTGAAGAAGGGTTCATCGTGGCAAACAACATTGCCGACCTGCGTTATTCGAACGATTACCATTATCAGGACATCGCCATACTATACCGGACCAACTCACAATCGCGTGTGATGGAAGAAGCTTTGCGCAAACAAAGTATTCCGTACCGCATTTATGGTGGTCTGTCGTTTTATCAACGAAAAGAGATCAAAGATGTGATTGCCTATTGTCGCTTGGTTTGTAATCCTAATGACGAAGAAGCACTGAAACGGATTATCAACTATCCGGCCCGGGGTATTGGCGACACTACGGTGAATAAACTGATTGAGTGTGCTCAATTACATGCCGTAAGTGCCTGGGAGGTGCTCACTGACATGCTCAAATACAACTTACCCGTAAATGCCGGAACAGCGAATAAGCTGGCACAATTCCGAAGCATGATTGATGTTTTTGCTGAACAGCTGACAACGCAAAATGCCTACGACCTGGCCAACAGCATTATCAAAACCTCGGGGGTAATCAGCGACACCTACACCGACCGATCGCCCGAAAGCATGAGCCGACAGGAAAACGTGCAGGAATTACTGAAAGCCATTCACGAGTTCTGCGAAACCAAGCAGTCTAACGGCGAACCGACTGCTCTCCTACCCGACTTTTTATCAGAAGTTTCATTGCTTACCGATCAGGACACCGACAAAGAAACCGATAAAGATAAAGTAACCCTGATGACCGTGCATGCTGCCAAGGGACTGGAGTTTAAAGCGGTATTTATAGTCGGCATGGAAGAAGAACTTTTCCCCTCACCCTTCTGCACGCAGAGCGAACGCGAATTGGAAGAGGAAAGACGGCTGTTCTACGTAGCACTTACCCGCGCCGAAGAACTTTGTTTTATCAGTTATGCCAAGTCGCGCTTCAAAAACGGCAAAACGAATTTCTCGAACCCCAGCCGTTTTATTAAAGACATCGATGTCCAGTTTCTGGATATGCCGGAGGAACCAAAACCCAAACAAGCACACATGGGCGACTGGGACGAAGATATGGAAACAGAACGCAACCGCTTTCAGAGTTCATTTGCCAAACCGGTATTCAAGGATCGAACCGAACGCGTTGAACTTCCGGTATCGCCCAAACGATTGGTAAAAATGAGTTCCACAACTACCGACAACAACAACAAAGTTCCGATTCAAAACGGTTCTATACCCACCGGGGCCTTTGTAAAACACGGAGTATTTGGCATTGGAAAAGTTTTAGAAACAAGCATGGTGAATGGAAACGAAAAAGCCGATATTGATTTCGGCGAAAAAGGAGTCAAATCATTACTCCTGAAATTTGCCAGGTTAGAAGTGCTGGAATGAGCATATTTTAATCAAAATGTGAATCAAGACATTTCTTCATACTTTATAAGCTAATTGAAATAAATATTTTTATCTTTGTAAGGCAATTATTTTTATCAGGCATGAAAAACTCGGAAGACATATTAGTTGTAATTAAAAGATTGGTAGAAGAAAAAGACGCTACTGCTCAAATATACTTATATGGTTCAAGGGCTAAGGGAACCGCAAAAAAGAACTCCGATTGGGATTTACTGATATTGCTAAACAGAGACAAGATTACGGCAGAAATTGAGAACGAAATCACCTCTCCACTATACGATTTAGAATTTGATACGGGAGAGATTATGAGCCCAATGGTTTATAGTATGAAAGAGTGGAATACTAAATATAATATTACTCCATTTTATAAAAATGTAATGAAGGAGGGACATTTGTTATGACAGAGTATAAACCAGAAGATTATTCCAAATACAGACTACAAAAAGCCAGAGAAACTATTCTAGAAGTAGAAGTTCAAATACAGAATAAATTTTGGAATACTGCGATTAACAGAATGTATTACGCCTGTTTTTATGCGGTAGCGCATTATTAGTCAAATATAATATTGAGACTTCAAGTCACACAGGAGTTAGGCAGCAGTTCGGTCGGTTATTTGTAAAAACAGGAATATTTGACAAGAAACTTGCAAAGCATTATACCGATTTATTTGAAAAAAGACACAAGGGTGATTACAATGATTTTTTTGACTTTGATGAAGAAACTGTAAACAGACTTTTACCCGTTTCAAAAGATTTCATAAATAGTATAGCAGATTTAATAGAAAACAATTAATAAAACAACAAATAGAACAAAATGGCAAAAACAGCAAATGAAGAGTTGAAATTTCCACCTTCTGAGAAACTGAAAGCATTGCAACTGGCAATGGACAAAATTGAAAAAGACCACGGTAAAGGTGCCATCATGCGCATGGGCGACAACAAAGTAGAAGATGTTGCTTTTATCTCTACCGGTTCTATCGGACTGAATGTTGCACTAGGTGTGGGTGGCTATCCACGCGGTCGTGTGATTGAAATCTATGGACCTGAATCGTCTGGTAAAACAACCCTGGCTATTCACGCTATTGCCGAAGCTCAAAAAGCCGGTGGTATTGCAGCCATTATTGATGCTGAACATGCATTCGACCGTTCGTACGCCGAGAAACTAGGTGTAAATACCGACGAACTACTTATTTCACAACCGGACAATGGTGAACAAGCTTTGGAAATTGCCGATCAACTGATCCGTTCCTCAGCAGTGGATATTGTGGTCATTGACTCTGTAGCCGCTTTAACTCCTAAGGCCGAACTTGAAGGTGACATGGGTGATTCGAAAATGGGATTACAGGCTCGTTTGATGTCGCAAGCTTTGCGTAAGCTTACTGCCAATATCAATAAAACCAACACAACTTGTATTTTCATCAATCAGTTGCACGAAAAAATCGGTGTTATGTTCGGAAACCCCGAAACAACCACTGGTGGTAACGCATTGAAGTTTTATGCTTCTATCCGTTTGGATATTCGCCGTGTCGGTCAGTTGAAAGATGGCGACGAAGCCATTGGTAACCAAACCCGCGTAAAAGTAGTAAAAAACAAAGTGGCGCCTCCGTTCCGCAAGGCTGAGTTTGACATTATGTATGGCGAAGGTATTTCTAAAACAGGCGAAATCATTGATCTTGGTGTTGAATATGGCATCATCAAGAAAAGCGGTTCATGGTTCAGCTACGGCGACACCAAACTGGCTCAGGGCCGTGATGCATCAAAAACGGTGATCAAAGACAATCCTGAATTAGCTGCCGAGCTGGAAGCTAAAATTGTGGAAGCCATTCAGAATAAATAATCCAACAGGATAAAATCAAAAAATCCGGTTAAGCTTTATAGGCTTAACCGGATTTTTTTGTTCGTACTCCTTTACTTTATCTAAAGAAATGCATCAGACTTGCTTATACGCATTTCACAGACCTTACAGTCAAAAGTCAGTTTATACACCTGATCATTATTCCGGAGGTAAAGAGGCTCTTTAAAAGTAGCCTTATAGCCTTCTTTCGGGCACCAACCCATGGCAAATTTAATGCAATGCTTGCAATACATAAGCGGCACGCCTTCTTCGGCTTTGACCTCAAATCCGTATGCAACTTCGGCAACACCATGCTCACGGTAAAACTCTTCCGAAAGTTTATTCGTTACGTTTCCCAGGTAAGTCAACTGATCGACAGGGAAAGTAGCAGCAACAGCTTCGCGCTTCGGCTCCCGCACATAAGCAGCAGTTCTGGCTTCATCCAGCTTTTCCAAGGCCTGCCTGCGCCATTCTCCCAACTGCGAAGCAGGGAAAAACCAGGGCGAACTAATGTTGATCTGTATGTCGGTGGCTTCGTAAATGGTATTCCCCATTTTCGAAAGCTGATTCTTTATGTTTTCATTTACAGCGTCAGGCTTTTGAGCTGGCTGCTTATCACAAGCCATTTCAAGTTGGGTTGAGACACCTTGTTCATCTGTCAATTGAACAGAAAAACCTGTTGCAACTTCTTCGAAAAGAATCCGTACCCCCACCTTTCGTTCTGCAGTTTTTCCTTTTAATATCTTTTCAAAAAGCTGATCCTGATTTCGGTACAGAAATACACCCACATCCATACGGGGCATATCTGCGGGAAAAATCTGAACTCTGTTTTTTCCGCTATTTCCGGCTCCATTGGAGAAAGACGATGCAATCTGTTGATCCACTCTGTTAACCCGAAATCCTGTCAGATCACCCTGCTTATTAATAAAGCAAAGCCCATCTCCATTATTCAATAGTGCCCCATTATGAACTTCAAAGAAATTCCGACCAATATAGGTCACCTTCCCAATCGGTTCTCCAAGCGACTTTGGTGTATTAAGCTGGGCAATGTCTGGTTTTCGCCCGTGAAGAAAATAATCAGTGGCTCCGCGACGAAAACTTTTCTCCGGATTAGGTTCAAAAAAGAAAGTGGTTTTTCCTGCCGAAGCCCGTTGATACTTATTACTACCTTCCAGCACAGCATCAAGTTTCTTCCGGTAATAAGCTGTAACATTCTTCACGTAATCAGTATCCTTCAGTCGCCCCTCTATTTTAAACGAGGTGACCCCTGCATGTATCATTTCTTCCAACGAATCGGACTGATCCAGATCTTTCAACGAAAGCAGATGTTTATTCTTCACCAACATCGTATCGTCGGCATCCAGCAAATGATAAGGTAGCCGACAATACTGCGCACACTGTCCGCGATTAGCACTCCGGCCGCAATTAGCCTGACTCATATAACACTGTCCACTGTAGCTCACGCACAAAGCACCATGCACAAAAGCTTCTAACTCCACATCGGTTTGAGCCGATATTTCGGTTATTTGTTCCAACAATAATTCACGAGCCAATACTACCCGCGAGAAACCGACATCCTGTAGAAAGCGAACTTTCTCCACTGTACGGTTATCGGTTTGTGTACTGGCATGAAGAGCAATAGGTGGCAGATTGAGTTTCAGAATGCCCATATCCTGAACAATCAACGCATCGGCTCCCGTATTATAGATATCCCAAATAAGCTTTTCAACCTCGGGGAGTTGCTCATCGGTCAGAATGGTGTTTACCGCCACAAAAATCTTTGCTGCATACCGGTGTGCATATTGAACCAGGGCACTTATATCTTCAGGCGAATTGCCGGCAGAAGCACGTGCACCAAACTGAGATGCACCAATATAAACCGCATCGGCACCATGATTGATAGCCGCCAAACCACATTCAAGGTTTTTGGCAGGAGAAAGAAGTTCTATACCCCTAACCCCTAAAGGGGAACAAGAAGTTACCCCCAACCCCTGAAGGCGAAATAAATTAGTATTGTCTGGTCTATTTTTTGATTCCATTTTTATTATTATGTGTTATTGACAACACATACTTAGTTCCCCTTCAGGGGCTAGGGGTTTAATGTATTTTCGTCAAGTCGTATGGAGTTTCCTGATAAACGAAATAGTTGAGCCAGTTGGTAAAAAGCAGGTTGGCATGGCTGCGCCAACGAACCAGAGGCTCGTTATCGGGATTATCATTGAGGTAATAGTTTTTCGGCATATTGATTGGAAATCCCTTTGCCAAATCACGCTTATATTCCGTATCAAGAGTTTCCGGAGCATACTCCGAATGCCCGGTAACAAAAAACTCACGACCGTTGCGTGCCATCACCATATACACACCCGATTCTGGCGATTCGGAAAGTAAAGTCAGTTCCGGCACACGACGAATATCTTCAGCCCGTACTTCGGTATGACGACTATGAGGAACATAAAACACATCGTCAAAACCACGAAAAATAGGATTATGTTGTTCAAACATTACATGTTCAAACACACCAAACATTTTAGCATTCAGCGGATATTTAGGCACACTATAATAATGATACAAGCCTGCCTGAGCAGCCCAACAAATAAAAAGAGTAGACGTTACATGAGTTCTAGCCCAATCAAAAATCTTCGTCACCTCAGACCAGTAATTTACTTCTTCAAATTCGAGATGCTCCACTGGTGCTCCGGTAATAATCATGCCATCATAATTGCTCTTACTTATCTCATCAAATGTTTTATAAAAAGCCATCATGTGTTCAATGGGCGTATTTTTTGAAGTATGACTTTCCAGTTGTAAAAAGTCTATTTCTATTTGCAACGGAGAGTTCGACAGTAAGCGAATCAAATCGGTTTCTGTTGTAATTTTCACAGGCATCAGATTAAGAATTACAATCTTAAGTGGGCGTATCTCCTGACTGGAAGCACGTTCTGAATCCATCACAAAGATATTCTCCTCACGAAGAACCTCAACCGCCGGTAATGTTATAGGAATATTTAATGGCATGTTTTTATTATTTAGAAAGTTTGTAAAGCTGCATTACTTCAGCTCAAAATTCATTGAAAGCAACTTAGAAGTATTTTCTATATATTTTCCAGTATGTTGCGCTGCCAACAAAATCAGTCAGAAAATCGTTTAACTCGTTCAACAGCTTCACTGATTTTACTGGAACAGCCCAAGCCTGATGTTGTTCAAAACCAATTGCAATTGACATATCAAGATTTGGATACCTTAACTTCAATTTCTGAGCAAATTGCTCATCACAAATAGTATATTTTATTTTACCCAACGCCACCAAATGCACCATTCGTTCAGGGCTCACATCTTTCATTTCCAAAACATTGATTGGAGCAGCGATTTCATCCGAAAGATGTTTTATTCGCATCCCGAACGGAGAGTTTTCTGGAATATAGATTGTTTCATTCGCCAGATCAGATAGCTTTTTGATTTTAAGTTGATGAGTTGAATCAACATTGATTTGTTGTACCAGAACCTGCCTCGAGGTAAAAAACGGTTTTGTAAACAAGGCATCACTTTTCCACTCTGTTGTAACCGGAACAAAACTAGCTACAACATCATAATCACCATTTATCAGACCATTCATACAAGATTTTACATCATGTTGTTCTGAGATTACAAGCTCGAGTCCCATTGTGTCGGCAAATGCTTTAATAATTTCATATTGAAGCCCAAAAACACTATCTCCTTTTATTGAAAAACCGATGCTACTGCTATCAGTCACCACCGTAAGTCTACCCGACTCGATAATCTTGGGCAAATCACGAACTTTTGTTTTTTTTTGGTGAACAAACACAATGACTCCAAATAAAATAACCAGCATTGCCAGCCCTATTCCTATTTGTACTTTTTTCATCATGTATAAAATTTCAGATATGCTATTTTGCTATATCCTGGCAACATTAATCATAGAAATTCCATGAAACACCCATTTTCATAATTGCCGGATCAATCGGATAATTAGGCATTGAGAAATAAGCATCATTCGCAAACTTCTGATTAATATGGTAATATTCGATAAAGAAACGAGTCCGTTTTAGATGAAAATTCACATAAACATTTACCACCGGATAATTTCCTATTTTAGTAACCGATTGATTATAAAATTGCCCTGTTGCGGGCATATACGATGGTGCATAATATGAAGTATGATAGCGGACACTGGTTCCTATTTGCATACTCAGTACCTTAAACCACAAAGCATGATAATACAGATTATGATAAAGAGCCAAATCTGGTAAAGCCAACACTCCGGGTTCCGAACTCAACTGATAAACTATATTATTTTCTAATGTGAACTTTCCTGCATGAAAATCCTTTTTCAAGTTAGCAGACAACACCTGTATATTACCGGTGAACTGAGCAGGCAAAGCTTCTGAATTAAAATAAATATATTTTGTAATATTTTCTACAGAAACGTTCAATGAAAATGAACGGGTTGGGATCGAAAAAGTTCCTCCTGCATGTGTTCTGTAGATATTGTCAAAATTATTACTCCACCGAAAATGATTCGAATCATAATGATCCATAAAATAAGACGGTTTATCACTTCGTGCAAAACCATTAGCTGCTAGTATTACACTATCATTCCATAACCTGAAAAAGCCTCCAATGTTACCGGATAAATTAAAGTCACCTGCTTTATAACCAATGACGCTTATTTCACCAAGTAAATTATATTTAAAGAGCCGCCCCTGTTGTTTAGAAAGAACACCACCAATTTTTGTTGATGATTTAGCCATGTGATTTATAGACAATAATGAATCGGCATTATATGTATAGTTTTGAACTTCATTCTCAATAAATGCCGTTAAACCGAATTTCATCCACTTATTAAACTCTTCGGCCATACTCACCGAAAAAGTATTTGTCAGAGTTTTCAGTGCAGAAGTATCGTTGGTACTTGTATACGACGCCGGAAGATACGTATTCTTATAAAAAGAAGTTCCAACAACAGCACTTTCATAATAACGCTTTCTCTGATCCTCATATTTTAATGTATGAGCAAAACGGGTGACCGGAATATAATCCATCCGCACGGAATCTTCATTAATGCGAACAGCCCTTTCGATTCCTATGCTATAACTATGATTAAAGAAAAACTGAGTTTCTTTATAATTTGAGTATCCGGTTATTTTGGTT
>JAATGT010000017.1 GCA_015654525.1 Bacteroidales bacterium | reverse complement strand
TTACCTTTTTTGAAAATATTGGCTGGCAAGATTCCCACAAGTGCTTCTCCGGGTGTAATTAACCCTGGGCAGTTTGGACCAATTAAAAGAGTTCCGTTTTGTTTGAGGATGGGGGTAACGCGGATCATATCTTGTATGGGAAGACCTTCGCTAATGGCAACAACCAATTCAATTCCGGCCTCCGATGCTTCCAAAATGGCATCAGCAGCAAAGGCTGCGGGTACAAAAATGATGGATGTATTAGCTCCGGTTGCTTGTACGGCGGCTTTTACCGAATTATAAACCGGAACGCCGTCGAGGATTAAACCTTCTTTTCCCGGTGAAACTCCTGCCACAACATTTGTTCCGTATTCTTTCATCTTGCCAGTGTGGAATTTTCCATCGCGACCGGTAATCCCCTGAATAACCAGTCTGGTATTTTTATTTACTAATATGCTCATATTCTTTTTTTCGTATTAGAATGGTATTTATAATCTGCTTAATTCAATTGCTTTTTGAGCAGCTTCGCTCATTGAACTCACCGTTGGTAGGTTGGTTTGTTTTAATAGTGCCAGACCTTCGGCTGCATTAGTACCCGAGAGTCGTACCACAATAGGTATTTTAGTCGAAATTACTTTCATAGCTTCAATAAGTCCTTTTGCCACGTCGTCGCAACGGGTGATGCCGCCAAAAATATTAATCATTACTGCTTTTACATTTTTGTCGTTCAACAGTATGTTCATGGCATCAATTACTTTCTGTGGGCTCGAACTACCTCCAATGTCCAGAAAGTTCGCCGGTTCGCCGCCATAAAGTTTTATCATGTCCATAGTCGCCATTGCCAGTCCGGCTCCGTTTACCATGCAACCTATATTTCCATCCAGTCGGATGTAAGACAAACCCTTGCTGTGTGCATCAATTTCTTGCAATTCGTCTTCGTCTGGTTCGCGCATGGCTAAAATTTTTGGTTGACGATAAAGTGCATTGTCATCAAAATTCATTTTCCCATCAATGGCTAAAATTTCATTGTCGGGAGTAAGTACCATGGGGTTGATCTCCGCAATAGTTGCATCAGTATTTACGTATAATTTATATAGTTTGGTGAAGATGGACGCCGCTTTTTGGGCCAGTTTAATATCATCGAAAAGTTGCAGAGCGATGTCTCTGGCCTGATAATCTAACAATCCGGTAAGGGGATTAATATGAAATTTGATTATTTTTTCGGGACTTGTTTTGGCTACTTCTTCAATTTCAACACCTCCTTCGGAGCTCACCATTAAGGTAACGTTTTTCGTGTTTCGATCGTTGATCAGACCAACATAAAACTCTTTGGTTATATTAACGGCATCTGCCACCAGCACTTTTTCTACTTTAAAGCCTTTGATGTCCATGCCCAAAATATGTTTTGCAGCAGATACAGCCTCTTCTACCGTTTTGGCCAGTTTTACGCCACCGGCTTTGCCGCGTCCTCCTACTAAAACCTGAGCTTTTACCACTACCATCCGGTTCATGTCTCGTGTTGCTTTTTCAACTTCGCTAACAGTGTAGCATAATACATCTTCAGGAACGGGAATGTGATATTCCCTGAATAATTGTCTTGCTTGATATTCGTGAATCTTCATGTAACAATTGGATTTGTTTTAAATTTGTTGGATATAGAAACTAGAATTAATTATTTCTGTAACACTCAGAATGTAAAAGTTGTTTGGTCAGGTCCGATTTATTTTAATGGTTGCTGCGAATCCAGAATAAGACATCGTAAAGTTGTTTAAAATAGAATGGATGATTTAATTATAGTTCGGATTATTAGGACGAAATAGTTCTTATTTAGAATTAGAATGCAATTTGGGATATGAAATTGCTTCAGTTTGTGCATCTGCAATGTTAGGACATAATTTTAAGGTAGCTTATAGTCTGCCGTAATATAGCGGATGCTGCAGGCTCGTCTGCTATATAATGTTTGTTTAATAGTTTATTACGCTAAAGAAATAGATGAACCTATAGTTTATTATTTTAATAGAATTTTATTTTGTATACTCTCCTAAATCTTACTATATTTGCCTGTCGTTAAATGTGTATGGCCGATTATGAAAAAAAAATTAATCAAAACTACTGTTGAAATTAAGAAACGCATACTTGTTTCGACACGGTTACTACCAGAGGGCTTTACAGAGCTCATTGACCACTTTGAAGTTGTTTTTCCTGAAAAAGATATCTTTAGCAAAGATGATGTCCTTAGGCTTTTGCCTACATTTGATGCTTTTATTCCTACATTTCAGTTTAAGGTTGATAAAGATGTGATTGACGCAGGACAAGATAAATTGAAAATTATTGCGAATTATGGCGTTGGTTACAATAATATTGATGTTGAATATGCAACAAAGAAAGGGATTGTTGTAACAAATACCCCCGATCCGGTTATTGAACCGACTGCAGAGTTGGCTTTTGCACTGATGCTGGCAGTTGCCCGCCGCATTCCAGAATGCGATAGAAAACTGAGAATCCCAGCGGGTCTTAAGTGGGGAGTATTGGAAAATTTAGGACAGTCGTTATATGGAAAAACACTTGGAATTGTTGGAATGGGACACATTGGTCAGGCACTTGCGCGACGAGCATTGGCAAGTGGAATGAGGATTATTTATTATAATCGATCTAAATTAGCCCCTGAACTTGAGATGCTTTATTGTGCAAAGTGGATAGGGCTGGACGAATTATTGAGAAAAAGTGATGTGATTTCATTGCATACCCCATTAACTGACGAAACACAGCATCTGATTGATAGAAACAGACTGCAACAAATGAAATCAACTGCTATTTTAGTGAATACTGCTCGTGGTCCGGTTATTGATGAAACAGCTTTGATTGAAGCATTGCAAAATCATTGGATTTATGCTGCAGCACTAGATGTATATGAATTTGAACCTTTGATAAGCAGTGAATTGTTGAAACTTGATAATGTTGTCTTTGCACCTCACAATGGTACTGCAACAATTGATGCCCGAAATGATATGAGTCGGTTTGTTACCCGAAATATTATTCGTTATTTTACAGGACAAATAGACATCTCACGAGTAAATTGATAAATAATTAAACTTTTGCAAATATAGAAATCTAACATAAAATGAATTTGGATGAAATTTGCATCAGTTTCACAAAAAATCTAGTATGAATCCAACAGAAGAGGAATTACTACTTCAACTTAGTCAACCGAAGAGCCGAAGCCGTGCATTTTCATTTGTTGTTCGTACCTATCAGGAGCGGATTTACTGGCATATTCGTAAAATGGTGATTTAGCATGATGAAGCTAACGATGTTTTACAAAATACTTTTATGAAAGCCTGGAATGGAATTGATGGATTTAGAGGAGATTCGAAACTATCTACCTGGTTATACCGAATTGCCACTAATGAAACGATTACCTTTTTGGCTAACAAACGAATGCGAAGTCAAAACTCTATTGATGATGTTGAAGATATATTGCTCCAAAACCTGCAAGCCGATACTTATTTTAATGGAAATGAGATTCAGCTGAAATTACAAGAGGCAATACTTACCTTGCCGGAGAAACAAAGGTTGGTCTTTAATATGAAGTATTTCGATGATATTACTTACGACGAAATGGAAGCTATTCTGGGTACTACCGCCGGAGCATTGAAAGCTTCTTATCACCACGCTGTAAAGAAAATAGAAAAATTTTTTTCGGATGAAGATTAAGTTTATAATAAAATAATTGATAGGTGAACCAGATTAAAACGAGTTAAAATACAAATCGAATTAAACCTACCCACTCATAAATAGTCAAAGAAGCGTATGACAAACAACAAAAACATATTGAATGAAAAAGTAGCAAAAGAACCTGTATTTAGCGTTCCGGAAAATTACTTTGATCAATTTGCTCTACAGATTGATCAACAAATCGGTTATCAGCACCATGTATTCAATCATAAGCTGTTGAGATCATGGATGTATGTTGCTGCCATGTTTGTTGGTGTTGTTATTGTTGGGCAAGTGTATTATTCGATTCGTCAAAAAAATCTGGCTCAAAATGCAGAAAACTATGAATCGTATGTGCTTTCGCAGGTTGATGAAACTTCCATGGTCGACTATTATGTTGAACAATCCAACGCATCAGACCAGAAGTGAGATAATTAAAAATTGATAACATGAAACGATGATGGATAACTATTTTTTTATAGGATAATCCTTATACAAGTTCCATGTGATTCTGATTTTACAAATAAATATATACAATGAAACATTTTAAATATACTTTAGCTGGAATACTGTTGCTCATAAGCAGTTTTATAAGTGCTAATCAGTGTTATGATCAAAAACAGGACAAAATTGACGAGATGCATCAACAAAAATGGCAGATATTAGTGTCAGAATCTCAATTGACACCAAGAGAAGCTGATGTGGTTCAACCTGTTTTTATGGAATACGAAAAATCAGTATGGGATCTGCATAGAAAGGATAGAGAGTTCTTTAAATCTGTGATGAAAAATGCAAAAAAGGAAAAGCCTAATTATTCAGAACTGAATGATAGATATGTTGATTTTGAGTTTAAAGAAGCAAAACTATTTAAAGATTATCATTTGAAATTGCGAAAATTGCTCCAACCAGAGACTTTATTCAAATATTATAAAGCAGAACGAGAGTTTAAACGTAAATTATTAAAATATTTTCAAGATCGCAGACCAGCTGATAGGCCAAAACCTCAATAAGTTCTGAGCTTTTTTAGCTTTTTTGTGCGAAAACTTTGGATTGAACCAAAAATATACTATCTTTGCACACCGAAAAACAAGGTACCTTGGCCGAGTGGCTAGGCACCGGTCTGCAAAACCGCATACGGCGGTTCGAATCCGCCAGGTACCTCTTTAAAACGCTTCTGAATGCTTTTGTAAAGCATTTTAGAAGCGTTTTTTATTTTTCGAAACTGCAATTATACTTCGTCTTTTATGTCTATTTATAATTGGGAATGAATCCTCTTGCTCTTCTCTATTAATTTGTAATAAAAGGCTTTTATTTTCCATTAAATTGTGTAAATTTGCGAGACCTTTTATTCGAAACATAGTAGTTTTATTCGTAAAGTTGCTGATGCAATCTTATTCAATCTAATATTTATGACTATTCGCCAACTTTCCGTTCTCCTCGAAAACAAAATAGGCCATCTGAATCAGATTCTATCTGTTTTAGCCCGGAATCATATCAACATCATTGCGTTGACCGTAGCTAATTCTAGTGATTACAGCATTATGCGTGCTATCGCTTTTGATCCGGAAAAAGCATTAACTGTTTTGCGTGCTGATCATTTCACCGTGCGTGTTCGTGAGTTATTCATATTGCGATATTAACTTGTATTCAATAATTCCAAAGTTCAGATTTTAGAAATATTAGCATTAGAATAAAAAAAATGACCATACAAAAAGAACTTGTAGATTCTATTTTCACGTTGTTAGGCGAATCGGATATAACCCACCTGTCTATTCGTGAAGTGGGTAGACTTGTTTCGCAAATAGAAGAAAAGAGTGGGCAGGAGTTTATTCACATGGAAATGGGTGTGCCAGGTTTGCCAGCTTCTTCTATTGCCCTTGAAGCGGAAAAAAAAGGTCTGGACAATGGATTGGCGGCTCAGTATCCGAATATCGAAGGTATTCCGTTTGCTAAAGCTGAAATAGCTCGTTTTGCTGATTTGTTCATGAATTTGGGTGTAGCTCCGGTGAACTGTGTGCCGACGGTGGGAGCCATGCAGGGCAGTTTTGCAGCTTTGCTTGCTGCCGGGCGTACCAATAAGAATAAACCGTACACACTTTTTATCGATCCGGGTTTTCCTGTCAATAAATCGCAATTGCAACTTTTAGGTTTGCCTTTTAAAGCATTTGATGTCCTTGGATTCAGAGGTGACAAATTACACAATAAGTTAGAAACTTTTCTCAAAGCTGGCAATATCTGTTCCATTTGTTACTCTTCGCCCAACAATCCGTCATGGATTTGTTTCTCAGAAAGTGAATTGAAAATAATCGGTGAACTAGCTACAAAATATGATGTGATTGTAGTGGAGGATCTTGCCTATTTTGCTATGGATTTCCGCCAGCACTACGGCGAGCCGGGTGTAGCACCTTTTCAACCTACGGTGGCGCACTACACTGATAATTATATTCTTTTGCTCTCGGCCTCTAAGATATTCAGCTATGCCGGTCAACGTATTGGTATGATGATTACTTACGAAAAGCTTCGTACACGTCATTATCCTGATTTGAAAAACTATTTCAGTAGTGACGTACTGGGACATTTTATTTCGTACGGGGTACTATATGCTACTACGGCTGGCACTTCGCATTCGGCTCAATATGCTCTTGCGGTCATGCTGAAAGCGGTGAATGAAGGAGAGATTGATTTTGTTAAAGAGCTCCATGTTTATGGAGAAAAGGCCCGGTTGATGAAAGCCTTGTTTTTAAAATATGGCTTTTATATTGTGTATAAAGATGAAAATGATGAATTGGCTGACGGATTCTACTTCACGATTGCTTATCCCGGTATGACGAGTGGTGAGTTAATGAAAGAATTTCTGTATTACGGTATCAGTGCCATTTCGCTGGCCATTACGGGCAGTGAAAACCCGAATGGTTTGCGTGCTTGTGTTTCGTTTGTGCGACTGAATCAGATACCGGTGCTGGAAGAGCGACTGAAAGCTTTTTCTGAAGCCGGGCGTTGATGTATCTTGTCTTTTTTGTAATACCATTCTATTTCTATTTATGGAACTAAATCCTTCAGCTTATAATTTACCGGTTCGAACCAATCTACGTGCTGTCGGCAATAACCATATTGGCATTGTGAAGTTAATCAAGAGTCGCATTATTCAAAAGGATGCTGCCAGAATAGTGAAACTGGCCAAGCAAATACAGGCAGTACAACCGGATATAAAGGTATCATTAATTTGTACCTCTGCTATTTGTTCTAAGTCATTGGCATTGTTGCGGCGTGAAGGAATTTCGATTTTGATTGAAGAATTATAAAAACAGTTTGGCTGAGTCTGGAATTCGGGTTTGTATTCTGTTTCAATATCGTATTTTGTTTTTTATCCATTTATTATGTCTGTTATGAGAACTACTATTCCGTTGGATATACAACAATTTGCTTACGACTCTTATCATGTTGTGAGGCAAAAGTCAGCAAAAAATGAACCGATAGCCTTGCTTCACATTGCTGATGAATATAGCTTTATTGTTTTTGGAACAGAAACTACGATTCCCGATAAATTTTGGTTGTTTGATATCGGAACATTAAAAACTATACGGGAATTTTTTCGACATAATCCGCCTACTCTAGATGAAGTAGAGTCTGCCATTCAAGTGCTAGAAGATGAAGTAATGCCCTTGCATAAACTTATTCCGCTTGGTTTCGGCTTATATACCACAGATACGACTATCATGAAAATAGCTCAGCAAACGGTGTTTACTCGTCATTCGGCAGGAGTGGTGTTGGCGCGTACCGATATGGAACAGGTATTCGGCAGGTTGGCCGCAATTATCTCCGGTCGCCCGGCTAATCAGGATATTTTACCAATAACAAATACTTTTGTAGCCACGCTTCTTATTCTGAGAGAGGTGATGTATCATCTCGGATTTATGAATATTACTGTTCTGGAATAATAGCTTGCTGATAATATAGTTTACTCTGCCAGTGGACGTTTTTTGATTACTCCTCCTTTAGCATCTTTCACTGTATTTAATACATAAAATGCATTGGGTTCTATCTTTTCAATTTCAATTTTTAGCTTGTTGAGTTCCAGTCGGGTTATGACGGTGTAAATAATTTCAACATCTTTTGTTTCGCCGCGCTTGCCGTATCCGCGTTTACCATCGTACACTGTAACACCACGGCCCATTTTGGTGATGATCATCTCGCGCATTTCTTCGCTGTGAAATGATACAATGGTTACACCCATGTACTCTTCAATACCTTCAACGATAAAATCGAGTGTTTTGGACGCAGCCATGTAGGTTATCATAGAGTAAAGCGCTATTTCTATTCCCAAAAAATAAGCAGCTACCGAAAAAATCATGATATTGATAGCTATAATGATGGTACCTATAGAGGTGCTGAATTTCCGACTTAAATAAATAGCTAACACTTCGGTCCCATCAATTACGGCACCGCCCCTTACGCTAAGCCCAATGCCCGCCCCCAGAAAGAATCCTCCAAAAATAGCAACTAACAGGCTGTCCTTGGTTACATCTACAAAGTTAACTGTAGCCAGGCAAACGGAAAGTCCCGTGATAGCCAATACTGTTTTGATCGCAAATTGCTTGCCCATGATGCGATAACCCAGAATGACAAACGGGATGTTGATACAAATAATAAGAATGTATAAAGGCCAGCCGGTGAGTGCCGATACGAGTAACGATATACCGGTAACCCCACCATCGATGAAATGGTTGGTAAGTAAAAAGCCTTTGAGCCCGAATGCCGCTGAAAAAATTCCAAGCGTTATCAGCGTAACGTCTTTAAGCAGTCCTTTCGAAACGATCAATAACTCTTTGTAGCCTTTTGCAATTTCGTAGTTAGAAAAATTTTCTTTCTTAGCATTGCTTTTATGTCTTTTGCGCAGAAGCGTCTGGATGATTATAACTAAAAAATATGGATGCATAGCGTTGTGTATTTAAGTTGCAACTATTTTCTGTTTTTGTACCAATCAGCCGGAATAAAACAGGTTCAAATCTACGCAAAAATGTTGTTAATACCAATTCTTGTTTGCTTTCACTCCGAAAGATTTAAATAACACAAGGTATAAATAGGTTTTATTTGATGTTTTTTTTTGTTACAGTTCCTTTGACTATGGCAACTTTTACTGGCTCTAAGCCAGTATTGCGTTGATTTAATTACAAAGTCACTCGTTTTTAGTTAATAAGCTACCTTAAAATACATTACTATACAAGGTGTCAATGATCTCCCGCCAGTCTTTGCCATTGTTTATATCGCCATTACAAATAAATATCAATCCCTTTTTATTGGTAGGATTGTATGAAATAAACGATGATACGCCAATTGCTTTACCTGTGTGCATATACAGTAATTCGCCTTTGTTGGTGGCATATTGAAACCATGTGTAAAATCCAAGATTAAACTCATCGGGGGTAAGTGTTTGGATGGCGTCTTTTTCAAAAACCTGCCTGCCACTCCAACTACCTTGCTGTGTCCAAGCTATGAGAAAATGAGCAAATTGTTGCACATTGGTATGCAGGCTTCCTGCTGGGTAATCGGGAAAACCGCCATAACCTAAAGGTTGATATTGTTGCAACGAATCGGAATAACTGTAAGGCATTGCTACTTTTTTTGCATCAATCTCCCGCAGAAACCAGCCGGTATTATTCATATCAAGCGGTTGAAATACATTGACTTTACAATATTGTTCAAAAGGTTTTCCAGTGATACACTCTACCAAATAACCCAACAAAGCAATACCCATATTGGAATAATTAGCTTTTTTATTAGGTGGATAATTGTGGAAATTTTTCTCTTTGTCATAATTTTTCCCCTTTGCTGCAAAATATTCTTTAATAAATGTCTGAAGTGAAATTACAGGATCCCCGTGATTGGTTTCCCAAAATTGACTAAGGTAATCTACATTGTCATCAATTGAAGAACGGTGTCGTAACAGTTGACCGAATGTGATAGGTATCTCGGGAAAATTAGGATTGATTATTTTGAAATCCAGATATTTATTTATGTCGTCATCTAAATTGAATTTTCTTGCCGCATATAGTTGCATAATTGCGGCGGCAGTTACTGTTTTTGAAGTCGAAGCAACTTCAAACAAGGTCTGTTCGGCCACCGGAATTTTCTTTTCCAGATTCTGGTAGCCGTAATAACCTGTCCATACTACTTTACCCTCTTTTATGGCTACGGCTTCAAAACCAGGAATGTGCAATTCTTTTATTTTACTTTTAATAAACGCATCTACAATAGGTTTTTGAGCATAAACAGATGATGCAAATACTGCAACTAAGATTAAAAGTGTACACCTCGTTTTCCTTTTCCTTT
>JAATGT010000052.1 GCA_015654525.1 Bacteroidales bacterium | reverse complement strand
CAATGCATGGATGGATAGTTTTAGATCTTTATTAAATAGATTTGATGTTACTGTTTCTAGCTGGAAAAGCTTCAATTACATAGCATTCATGATCATATTATTCAAAAAAATTAAACAAAACAAAAAGTCAAGATGACTTCTCTTATATAAAAAATCACCCAACATAGAGAAAGAAAACGCCTGCTCTCCAACAAGGAGAACAGGCGTTATGAAGTAGAACCAAATTATAAATCAAAAAAACTTATAACCCAATGAAATAACAAAGGTATTTGCCGGAATATCATCAATGATTTTACTGTCTAATTTTGTTTGGTACATGTCCTTAATTAAATTGTACCGTGCATCTAATGTAAACATTAAAATATCGACTCCAATACCAGCCTCCAAACCTAGCTGGGCAGCTTTAATGTCTTTGCTTAATTGGTCTGCTGTAATTGAACCTCCTGCAGTCAAAACATTGTAATCCAGTGATGAACCTGCATTGAAACGTAATTTTGGACCAGCAAATGCGCGAAGGTTGATCAATTTAAGATCGAGTAATTTATAACCCAATAATAATGGAACTTCCAACGTACTTATCGTTACTCGTTTGTCCAGTTGAACATTGTTATTCTGTGCATCTTGAAGAGTCATAGTGTAATCCTTTTTCCCCATGTTATATAAAAACTCGGGTTGAAAGTAGATTTTTTTAAACCCAAAACGGGCGAATACACCAGCCTGAAATCCATTGGATAGATCGGATTTTACGGAGTTGAGGTTGTAGCTACCTGTTGATAGGGAGTTTGAATTGTTTAGGCTTAGGGAGGAATTGAATCCTGCTTTGACACCAAAATTGAGCTGAGCATAAGTGATGGAAACAGAGAGTAGCATTACTGATGCGATAATAAACTTTTTCATACATTTGTTATTTTAGAATTTAGAATATAAACAATAATGATTGTTTAGAGAAAACGTTGAATTATGCGATTTGTTATTTGAATTAAGAATTAATCGTTTCTCGCATTGGGTGATTATTTTATGCCTGTTGCGTCGAATTTAGTCTTCAAATCTTTAATGATTAATTTTAAAAGTTTTATTGATTTATAATTGTAAACGTAATTATTAAGACGAAATATTGTTTGAAAAATTAAAAAATACAAACTAATAGCGTAGTTTCTAATAGTTGGAGTTAAATTTATTTATCTTTGTGCAGATTTTCAATAAGCTATTTGTTTCACAATAATTGAACCAAAATAAAACTTAATATATGAAGAGAGCTATTTTCCCCGGAACTTTCGATCCATTTACTATCGGACATTATAGCATTGTACAGCGTGGGTTATCCTTCTTCGACGAGATTGTGGTTGGTATAGGTTTGAATCAGGCAAAAAAAACGCTTTTTTCGGTAGAAAAACGTCTGGATATTATTCATCAGGCTTTCAAAGATGAACCCAGAGTGAAGGTTGCTTCTTATGATAGTTTGACTGTTGATTTTGCTTTGGCTGTTGATGCCGATTTTGTGCTTAGGGGGCTTCGGTCTGTTGGCGATTTTGAGTATGAGCGAACTATTGCTGATGCAAACCGAAAACTAACAGGTATAGAAACTGTTATTCTATTGACCGAATCGGAGTATTCATTTATTTCGTCGACAGTTACCCGCGATTTGATTGCATTTGGAAAGGATATCTCCGCATTCCTTCCTCCTAATGTGGAAATTTGAGCAACTCTGAATTTAAATTAAAGACTATCAAACAACTTTTTATGAAGAAAATATTTCAACTCTCGATCTTTATTTTTTGCTTAAGCTCTGCTGCTTATGGGGCTGATAAACCTGAAGAGCGTACGTTCAGAATAAGCAAAAACCTCACTATTTTCAATTCTTTATTCCGTGATCTCGATTTATTTTACGTCGATACATTGAACTATGATAAAATGATCAAGTCGACAATCGATAATATGCTTGAGAAACTTGATCCGTACACTGTTTACATGCCCGAAGAAGAAACAGATGATTTGACTTTTATGACTACGGGTGAATATGCCGGAATCGGAGCGGTAATTATGAAAAAAGATAAGGATATTTGTATTTCAGAACCTTATGAAGGAATGCCTGCACAACGAAATGGTATTCGGGCCGGTGATATTATTTTAGAAATTGATGGTAAAAATATCGAAGGTCTGTCTGTTAACGATGTTAGTGCCTTACTGAAAGGTACGCCAGGTACGACAATAAAGTTAAAGCTAAAACGCTCGGGTGAAAAGAAAACTCTTGATATTTCGTTTATTCGTGAGAAAATTCAGGTTAATCCGGTGGCATATTCGTCGGTAATTGGAGATAAGATTGGCTATGTGATGCTAAGTGAATTTACAGACCGTGCAGGTATTGAATTGAAAAATGCAATATCGGAAATGGTCAAACAGCATCAGATTGAATCGTTGGTATTGGATATTAGGAATAATGGCGGTGGATTAATTGATGAGGCAGTCAAAATTGTCGGCTACTTTGTCCCCAAGGGCACTGATGTGGTGACAACAAAAGGAAAAAATAAAGAAGCCGACAGAACTTATAAAACTCCTTTAGATCCAATTTTTCCTCAAATGAAGTTAGTCGTACTGGCAAATCGTTCATCAGCATCAGCTTCCGAAATTTTAGCCGGTTCAATTCAGGATCTTGACAGAGGAGTTATTGTTGGGGAACGCACCTTTGGAAAAGGGCTTGTACAGAATATTCGTCCGATCAGTTACGGGGGGCATTTAAAAGTTACTACTGCCAAATATTACATACCAAGTGGGCGCTGTATTCAAGCTATCGATTACAGTCACCGAAATGAAGATGGTAGTGTAGGGCATATTCCAGATAGTTTAACTTCAGAGTTCAAAACAAAAAACGGACGCAAGGTTCGCGATGGTGGTGGAATAGTTCCCGACACCCTGACTAAAGATGACCGCAAGCTAAATATAGCTTATTATATTTTTGCTCAAAATCTATATTTTGATTATGCTACGCTGTATGTGCAAAATCACCCCAAAATTGCAAGTCCGGCAGCATTTATTTTGTCTGATACTGACTTTAAATCGTTTTCTGATTATTTGATTGAGAAAAAGTTTACATACACTACTCAGACTGAAAAATATTACAAGGAATTGCTTGATATGGCTAAGTATGAGGGGCTGGATAAATCGGCTAATGATGAATTTACAGCATTAAAGGCTAAGTTAATGCCTGATGTTACAAAAAGTATTGCGGAAAATAAAGCTGAAATTTCCGAATTGCTTAGCCTTGAAATCATAAAACGCTACTACTATCAAAAAGGGCAAATACAATATTCTTTGCGAACAGATAAGGATTTGAAAGTTGCAGTTGGATTATTGAAAGATAAGGGTAATTATTTGAAAATACTTACAAAATAGAATCAGGTAAGGATTGTGTTTGTCTCTGAAGTAAATGCAATAAATTGTTTCTCAATCGTATTATTATCTGAGGTTGTGTGCTTTTGTAGAAATTTCAGACCAATAAAATATATAATTTTCCAGAGCTAAATTCTCTGGTAGGGTATAAACAAGTTGATCTCCTCGGAAAACTGATCAACATAAAATACCTTCTTTATTGATATTGAAACTTGTTTCCCGTAGGTAGTTCTCGCTCGGGTTAATTGCTTTTGCTAATAATTAAGTCATCATCATTGGCGGTATTACTAAGACATCATTAGTAGCGCTGCTAAGACGTCGTTAGTAGTGCACCAGCATGAGTTGCTATACATTTGCTAATCGATAAGTCTTGAAACTCTCCATAAAGATCATTCCTATTCGGTCATATGCGTTAGCGGTTTGAACTGTTATACAAAAGGAATTATTAGATTGAACTCACGTTAAATTACCAACTCGTAATTTTAAGGTTGTTTTTTGAACCTAATCAAAAGGTTTTGTGTTGAAAAAATAATAAATTTCAATATGAAACCTTTCTTTTGTGCAGATTAATTTTTATTTTTGCGTTTCAAAAATGGAAATTAAGGTAATATTATGAGCGGAAACATTGTAGGCGATAAGATCAATACACTATGTATTGATAAAAAAATTTCAAAAGAAGAATTAGCTGAACGTTCGGGTTTAACTACTGGCCAGATTGAGCTAATTCAAAAAAAGGATACTGTTCCGTCATTGTCTCCTCTGATTAAAATTGCCAGAGCATTAGGCGTTCGCTTAGGTACTTTTTTGGATGATAGTGACGAATTAGGTCCTGTGGTTCACCGTCAGAGTAGAGTAGAACAAGCGGCTACTTTTTCCAGTCAACTTTCCATTGCAAACTCTCACCTTGATTTTTTCTCTTTGGCCGGCAGTAAAACTGGTCGTCATATGGAACCTTTTGTGATTGATATTAAGCCTGCGCCTACTCACATGCCTATTTTGTCATCGCACGAAGGGGAGGAATTTATTTTTGTTATCCGTGGAGTTGTTAAAATTAATTACGGAAAAGAAACTCACATTCTTCAAACGGGTGATAGTATCTATTATGATTCTATTGTAGACCATCTTGTTAGTGCTGCCAACGGATCTCCGGCTCAAATTGTAGCCGTGGTTTATACTCCCATCTAATCTTTAGTATATTATATTTGATTTCGACATTTGAGGACTTATCATTTTATAACTAATTGTCTTCTCTGTATAATTCAATCATAAATCTGTGCAAATCTAAAAAATGAAATTGTTTGATAGAACATTAGGGGATTGGCTTGAACATTGGGCTGCCGAAACTCCGGAGCATGAATATATAGTTTATTCTGATCGAAACTTACGTTTCACCTGGTCAGCATTCAATAAACGTGTGGATGATATGGCTAAAGGGTTGTTATATATTGGAGTTACAAAAAAATCTCATGTTGGAATCTGGGCTCAGAATGTTCCTGATTGGCTGACCTTTTTATATGCTTGCGCCAAGTTAGGTGCTGTAGCTGTGACTGTAAATACTAATTATAAAGATCATGAGTTGGCTTTTGTGTTGGAAAACTCTGATATGCACACACTTTGTATAACCGATGGCGTCTCCGGAAGCGATTATGTTGAAATGCTGTATTCGTTGGTCCCTGAATTACGAACATTACAACGAGGGTATTTAAAGAGTGAGCGTTTTCCAGAACTCAAAAATGTGGTATATATAGGACAAGAAAAGCACAGAGGGATGTATAATACAGCAGAAATGCTGTTGCTGGGTAGCAATCAAAATGATGCTGATTTCCAACAAATAAAAAAAATGGTTAACTGCCATGATGTTGTAAATATGCAGTATACTTCAGGAACGACCGGTTTTCCCAAAGGCGTTATGCTGTCTCATCATAATATAACCAATAACGGTTATCTTACAGGTGAGCATATGAAATTTACGCAAACCGATAAGCTATGCATTTGTGTACCATTATTTCATTGCTTTGGTGTTGTATTAGCTACGATGAATTGTCTGACTCATGGTTGCACGCAGGTTATGGTGGAAAAATTTGATCCGTTGATTACGCTTGCATCTATTCACAAAGAGCGTTGTACTGCTCTTTATGGAGTCCCCACCATGTTTATTGCAGAGCTGAATCATCCTATGTTTGGCCTTTTTGATGTTAGTTCTTTGCGAACCGGAATTATGGCTGGTGCATTGTGCCCTATAGAATTGATGCGACAAGTGAGCGAAAAAATGTTTATGACTATTACCAGTGTTTACGGGCTTACAGAAACATCGCCGGGAATGACACAAACTCGTTTGGAAGATTCGTTTGAAACTCGTTGTACCACCGTAGGGAGCGATTACGAATTCACTGAAGTGGCTGTTATCAATCCAGAAACCGGTGAAATGTGTCCTGATGGGATGCAAGGCGAAATGTGTTGCCGAGGTTATAATGTGATGAAGGGGTATTATAAGAATTCGCAGGCAACATCCGATGTGATTGATAAAAGGGGATATTTGCATTCCGGAGATCTAGGTGTGAAAGACCCTGATGGCAATTATCGTATTACAGGTAGAATAAAGGATATGATAATTCGTGGTGGAGAGAATATCTCTCCCCGGTAAATAGAAGAATTTCTATATCATCTGCCGGGAGTTAAAGATGCTCAGATCGTCGCCATTACATCGCCTCGTTATGGTGAAGATGTAGCTGCATTTATTATATTGCATGATGGCTTCAATTTGACGCCGGAAGATGTTCGTGATTTTTGCAAAGATAAGATTGCACGATATAAAATACCTCGTTACGTGTTTTTTGTACCTGAATACCCATTGACCGGGAGTGGAAAAATTCAAAAATTTAAATTGCGTGAAATGGCTCTTGAAATATGTAAAGAGCAGCGAATAGAGATTGTTTAAACTCTTTGTAATTGATAAAATTAAGATGACGGGACAAATTAGAGGGAGATTCCTCTTTTCTCCCGTTAGTAGATATAATAATTTTATAAAATTGAATGAATATTATTTTAGAGTTAATAATGTCAATTAATTTTTCTATTTTTGTAGCATTATGAGGCGGTTTCGATTATTGTATAAATATGTTATTCATTTTTTGTCTGCTAGAAATACAAATGGTTTTGGAATTCATTCTCCTTTTGTTTTCCATTTTACAAATTATGTACTAAGAAATAAAGGAATTTATTATCCGTTTGCTAAAGTTGAGTCTATTCGCTCTGAGCTAAAAAAGAATAAGAGCTTAATTGATATAAAGGACTTTGGAACTGGTGTTGATAGAAAAAGGCGGGTTGCTGATGTTGCAACTAAGTCGTTGAAATCTCCAAAGTATGGTCAGTTACTTTTTAGAATGGTAAATTATTTTAATTCTGAGAGTATTTTAGAATTTGGAACTTCGTTGGGTATAACAACTTCGTACTTAGCATTGCCATCAACAAAAATTCATTGCATCACTTTAGAAGGTTGTCCACAAACAGCAAAAATAGCAACTGAAAGTTTCAATAAAATAGGTCTTAAGAATATCAATGTTGTAGTCGGAAACATTGATGACACATTAGTCCAGGTGTTGAGTGAAATTGATAAATTAGACTTCGTGTTCTTTGATGCTAATCACCGTTCTGAATTTGTACTGAACTACTTTGAGCAATGTTTGCCTAAAGTAAATGATAATTCAGTAATGGTGTTTGATGATATTTACTGGTCGGAAGATATGGAAAATGCGTGGAAAAAAATTAAGCAACATTCGAAGGTTATGTCGACAATAGACTTATTCCAAATTGGAATTGTGTTTTTTAATCCGGATTTACACAAAAAGCACTATAAAATACGTTATTGATTGATACAAAGTTTTAATCGTATACACTTTTTAAGATTAATGTCACTACCGATAATAATTGAATAATATGAAACTATATACAAAAACTGGAGATAAGGGAGAGACAGGTTTGATTGGAGGTACTCGGGTTCCTAAAAATGATGTGAGAATCGAAGCTTATGGTACGATTGATGAGCTAAATTCTTTTATAGGTTTGTTGACGACATATCAAATCCCCGAAATTGATCTGGTCTTTTTGAGAACTATTCAAAATAATTTGTTTTCTATAGGATCTTATTTGGCTACTGACACGACAAAAGTGAGCTTACATCAAGTTTCAATTTTGAAGAGTGAAAGTATTTCTTTTATTGAAAATGAAATTGATCGATTAGATGCAGCTTTACCGGTTCTTAGCTCGTTTATATTGCCAGGTGGCTCACAAACAGGAGCTTTTAGTCATATTTGCCGAACTATTTCGAGAAGAGCTGAACGTCGACTTCTTGATGTGAATGAATTTTATATGATTGATAACCAAATATCTACTTATATTAATAGGCTTTCTGACTATTTTTTTGCCCTCTCCAGGTATTTGACACTTGCGGAAGGGGCGGAAGAAATTTGTTGGAAAACGCATGATTAATAAAAAAAATTCCTATTTTTGCACAAAAATAGAGATAAATACGCTAAACTTATTCACGTAAAAAATTGAGCTGATTATGTATTGGACTTTGGAATTAGCTTCTAAAATTGAGGATGCGCCTTGGCCGGCCACTAAAGACGAATTGATTGATTATGCAATGCGGTCTGGATCGCCATTGGAAGTTATCGAAAATTTACAAGAAATAGAGGATGAAGGTGAAATTTATGAATGTATAGAAGACATTTGGCCTGATTATCCAAGTAAAGAAGACTTTTTTTTCAATGAAGAAGAATATTGATGAAAGATTCTATTCTTTCATTGATATAAATGTATTCGTTTTAAATAAAAAATATCTCGTTTAAGATAATATTGGTTAATGTAAACAATTTTCTAAATGATTTTAAGTTTGATTTCATAGATTAAAAATTGAATTGGTGTGTGCACGACTTGTGAGAGAAAAAATTATCTAAGATTCCTATGAAAAAAGTAGTTTTGAGTCTTTTGTTGATAGTCATTAGCATAAGTCCGGTTTTCTCGCAGTTTGATGCACAATTGAGTCAATATATGTTTCATAATGTTTCTTTTAACCCTGCAGCGGTAGGTGAAGATAATTTGATTCAAATCACAGGCCAACATCGCATTCAGTGGGTTGGAATGCCAAATGCACCGCTAACAACTGTTTTTAGTATAAACTCACCATTGAAAATTGGAAATACGTTACAGGGTATTGGAATTAAATTTTTGAACGATAAGGTTGGTCAGTTTTCCAACCAAAGTGTTTATTTGCAGTATGCATTCAAAAAGAAGCTTGGTATTGGAGTGTTAAGTCTTGGTGCTGACTTAGGTTTTATTAGCTTAGGTTTTCATGGAGATAGCGTTCGGATTCCAAACGGAGAATATCATGATATTTCTGATCCTGAAATCCCAACAAGTAGTGTTGTTGGGATGAGTTTTGATATGAGTTTGGGTGCATTTTATTCTACTCCAAAATTTTATGTCGGAATGTCGTATTCGCACGTGAACAGTCCAAAAGTTACTTGGGGGCAGAGTTCTGTTTTCAGACCAACAGGTTCTCTGTATTTGACAGGAGGATATAATTGGGTTTTACCCAATGAAAAATATGTGTTTAAACCCAGTACATTGATAAAGACTGATATGAGTTCTTATCAATGTGATTTAACGGGTAGAGTAGAATACGATAATAAGTATTGGGGAGGACTTTCTTACCGATTTCAGGATGCTGTTATATTTTTGGCGGGAATAAATATAGCTGGAGGTTTATCAATCGGTTATTCGTATGATCTTCCGACATCTCAAATCATTACAGTGAGTTCTGGCTCCCATGAAATAGTTGTGAGATATAGTTTCGCATATATATTTGAGAAGTCAAATAGTAAGTATAAAAGTATTAGAATATTATAAAAATAATGTTTTTCTCAAGAAAGCATAAATCAAATATCAGAGTTTTTATTTCAAAAAATAAATCAGACAAGAATGAAAAGAAATCTGCCAATTATCGTACTGACTTTACTGTTGGTTGCTTGCAATAAGCCTGCAGGCGAGGTAACAGGACTTGGAACCAAAGGCTCGTTTGTTGAAGCACAACCTTATGGAATGGTGTTCATTAAGAGAGGGTCATTTATGATGGGAACAAATGACCAGTCTGCTATTGGGGCAGTAAATGAAAAATCCATAAATGTAACCGTTGATGCTTTTTGGATGGATGAAACTGAAATAACAAATGATAAGTACAAACAATTTGTATATTATGTTCGGGATTCAATAGCTTTACGTTCTCTCGTAATTGCAGGTAAGGATGAGTTTCGGATGAAAACAAAAAATCAGTCAGATGATGATGCGAGTCCTGAAACAGCTCGCTTAAACTGGAAGGTTAAAATTCCATGGAGCTCAAAAGATGAAGAAGTAAGAACAATTTTGGGTGGCTTATATTATAATAATGATAATGGCTTAACTGCTAAAAGGCAAATTGATCCGGGAAAATTGCAGTATAAATATGAGTGGATTAATTACGATCAGGCTGCTTTACCCGGAAATAAATATAATGTGAACACAGGTGCTTACCCTGCTTCTGCAAAAGCGCGTGTTGACACTTCTTATGTCGAAAATGGCGTAATTATTAATAAAACGATTGAAAGAAAACTCACAACGAGAAGAGATTTGATTTCTACCCGCATTGTAAATGTGTATCCGGATACTATTATGTGGTTGCGCGATTTCCAATATTCATATAATGATCCTAAAATGCGCATGTATTTTTCGCATCCGGGATTTGCTCATTATCCTGTAGTGGGTGTTACTTGGGAACAAGCGCAGGCTTTTTGCCAATGGAGAACCAGACTTTTTAATAACGTAAATAAAGTTGGAGGACAAGATTATCGTTTGCCTACAGAAGCAGAATGGGAATATGCAGCACGTGGAGGTCGCAAAATGGCTTTGTACCCTTGGGGAGGAAACTATGTTCGTGACAAGAAAGGGTGTTTTTTGGCTAACTTTAAACCAATGAGGGGCAGTTATACGGATGATATGGGGGCTACAACTATGAAAGTTGCATCTTACCCACCGAATAATTTTGGGCTATATGATATGGCTGGAAATGTTTCTGAATGGACTTCTTCCGCATACGATGTTTCAAGTACTTTGGTAGTATCTGATATGAATCCAAGTTTTCAATACAATGCGAAAAATAGTGATCCGGATGTATTAAAACGTAAAGTTGTTAAAGGTGGTTCGTGGAAAGATATTGCTTATTATTTACAATGTGGTGTGAAAACTTACGAATATCAAAATGAAAGTCGACCTTATATTGGCTTCCGTTGCGTACGTTCATACAACGGTGAATAGAGTTGATTAATTTATTCTAAAAAATATTGTGTATGTCTGGTAATGAATCGAAGTTTGACTTGTGGTGGAATTCACCTAAGGTAAAACAAACGGTAGGTGCAGTTTATAGTTTAGGTGCTTCAGTTGTAATTATTGGAGCCATGTTTAAAATATTACACTTACCTGGTGCGGGAACTGTGCTTGGAGTTGGTATGACTGTGGAGGCTTTTTTGTTTGCACTGGGTGTTTTTGATAAACCTCATAAAGAGTATGAATGGGATAAAGTTTACGACTTTGATGGTGATGGAGTTCAAACAGTAGAGCATAAAGAATCCCAAAGTTCAAATGTGGGAGTAGTTGCAGCGGCAGTTCCTTCAAGAGCAGTCGGGCTTAATTATTCGGAGACAATTAATGATGATGATGTGAAAAAATTATCAGATGGAATTAAAAATCTGACAGCTACAGCTCAGCAATTTGCTAGTTTGTCAGATGCTATTGGTGCCGCTGATAGATTTGTTCAGAATATTGATGGAGCAACAGAGGCTACAGGTAAATTTATTAAAAGTCAGGAATCTTTGAATACTGCGACTGGATCATTGTCTACATCTTATCAATCTATCGCAGGTGGTATGGAGACTGTAGATAAGCAAACAAAAGCTTATGTGTCTAAAGTTGAAGATATTAATAAAAATTTGTCGTCAATAAATTCGATCTATGAAATTCAACTCAGAAATATTCAAGCTCAATCGGAAGGATTGACAGAACAAACAGAGCGTATACTAACAGTGAGCGAAGGGTTGAATTTAATAACCAAAGATGTTCAGAAAATGAAAACAGCAACTTCGGTTGCTGCCGAAGAGACAGAAAAGTTCAAAGCGGGTACCGCTAAATTGACCGCGCAAATTACGGAGCTTAATCAGGTGTATGGTAATATGCTAAATGCTTTAAGTAATTAAATATGATTTTTCTGATCTTAAATTTTAAAGAAGTTTTCTAATGAGTGGAGCAAAAAATTGTCCAGAAACGCCCAGACAAAAAATGATAGGTATGATGTATTTAGTGCTTACTGCAATGTTGGCTCTGAATGTATCAAGTGAAATTTTGAATGGCTTTTCTATGGTCGATAATAGTTTACATAAAACCATAGAATCATCGGATTTAAGGAATAAGGCATTGTATGATGATTTCGAAGAACTTGCAAGACAAAACCCTGCAAAGGTTCATGAATGGTTGGAAAAGGCTAAGTTAGTAAAAAAACAGTCAGACGACGTTTATAGCTATATTGAAAATTTCAAAAAACAAATTATAAAATTAGCTGATAAGGATGAAGCAAATGACAGTGCTTATGTGAGGCAGATCAATGCAAAAGATAATTTGGATAAAGCTGCAGAGTATGGTTTACTCAAGGGAAATGGTAAAATTTTACAAAAGAGGATAGAAGATTATCGGGACTTTCTGGTTAAACTGTCAGTGAATAATCCTGCCAAGCAAAAGATGTATCAGGCTATTTTTTCTACTAAAAAAACAAAAGATGGTAAATCCTGGCAAACTGCTATCTTTGAAGGCATGCCTCTCTCGGCTGTTGTAACCATACTTACAAAGTATCAAAGTGATATCAGAAGTTCTGAAGCTGAGGTTGTTCAGTATCTCAAAAGTCAAACTGATGCTTTAGATTTCAGGGTGAATAAGATAACTGCTTTGGTCGTTCCAAATTCAAGATATGTTATTCGTGGTGGTAAATATTCAGCCCAAATTGTGCTTTCTGCGGTAGATTCAACAAAAGTTCCGGGCTATTTCGTAGGTTCTACGGCTGTTCGTAACGGATTCTATGAAGTAAATTGCGGAAAATCAGGTTCTTTTACTTATGCAGGACAAATCAGAATGCCTGGAAATGATGGATCAGTTAGAACTTACCCATTTAAAAGTGATTATATTGTTGGAGAACCATCGGCAACGGTTTCTAATGCAGATTTAAATGTTGTTTATCGGGGTATTGATAATAAATTTAGTATTTCAGTGCCAGGTGTAGCTGCTGGAAATGTTTCAGTTCGCGTAAGTGGAGGTACTGCACAAAAAGTAGGCGATAAATATATTATTCGTGCTACACAGGATGGTGAAATAAACATATCGGTTTATGCAAAGATTGATGGAAAAGACTTGCCAATGGGTGGTGGCGCTTATAGGGTAAAATATTTACCAGATCCAATAGCTTATATTCAAGGAACTGGGGGAGATGCTAAACCCATCAGAGGGGGTTATATGTCGCCGAATGCCTTAAGAGGTAGTATGTTGATAGCAAGCTATGGTAAAGATGAGTTGGTAAAGGCAAACTTTACTGTGACATCATTTACTATGATTGCAAAGGGGCTGTCACCTCAAACAGTTTCCGGTTCACACCTAAGTGCTTCTTTTGTCAATAAATTACTTAAAGGTGATATATTAATGATTAATAATATCAAAGCTGTTGGTCCGGATCAACGGTCAAGAGATTTGGGATCAATAAGTATATCGCTTTAAGTTCAAAACTTATATAAACATATAAAATCTCACAATATGAAAAAGTATTGGATTATTACATTAGTAATATTTATTTCTATTTCAACATTTTCATTGCATGCTCAAGAAAAACAAGTTCCTTTCTTTGAGAAGAATGGAACTGTGGCTTTAGAAACAACTTCTATGAATGAACTTGCTGATACGATAGCAGTATTACGTCATAGGCGTGATGATATTGTTTGGTCAAGGGTTGTTTATAGAATCATCGATTTGCGAGATAAGCAAAATTATCAATTGTATTTTCCATCAACACCCAATGAAAAATATCGTAGTTTGTTCAGGGTAATTTTGGATGCCGTAGTAAATGATTCTTTGCAAGCATATGATAAAGTAGAAAGAGATATTCAACCTCTGTATACAAATGTTTTGGATAAAGATAGTTTGAAGAGTATATTTGTTTCTATAACAAATGATACAATAAATAAAACGACCACCAAAGATCAATTAATTGTTAAGGACCCGGTTACACAGGAACTAAGTGTAAGTAAATTTTTATATCCTGCCTACGTCAAAAATCAATATAAGTTCTTGACGCAGGAAATCATCTTTTTCGACAAACATACATCTCGCCTTTATTCCAAAATAATTGGTATTGCACCATTATATGGATTGACTGAAACCAATATTAGCCTGGGAGATACTAAAGATGTTTGGAGCTATTTGCAAAGTTCAGTTCTATGTTGGTTTCTTTTTGATGAATTACGTCCTTATTTGGCCAGGCAATATGTAATTCCAAACGGTAATGAAACTCAACGGTTAACCTACGATGAATTCTTTGCTCAACGATTATACTCAAGCTATCTTCTTGGTGATAGCAATATGCATAATCGCATGATAGTTAAGTATCAGAGTGATCCGGTTAAAATTAAAAGAGAACAAGATCGTATTGAGACAGAGTTGTTGAATTTTGAGCAAGACCTTTGGGAGTATTGATTAATAATGTTTTTTTGACGATAATAAATAGCACTATATATCAAAAAAGACGACAATTTGTCGTCTTTTTTGATATATGTATCCGAAACTGTCTAAAAAGCACTAATTTTGTTGCTGTAAGTGAATTGAGCCTAGGGGCTAGATAAATCAATTATGCCTTTTTTAAAAGTAGAATTTATGAAAAATATAATACTTGCAGATAATCAGGATATTTCGAATGCCGGTTGGCACTATCTGCTTCAGAGTACTGTTGAAAAGGTTGAGATTCAAGAGGTGACTGAAAAGAAAGAACTAATTCCGTTGCTGATTAATTGTCCAAATTCATTGGTTATTCTGGATTATACCTTGTTTGATTTTGAAAGCGTCAATGAATTGCTTATTCTTCAGGTGCGATTTGCGGAGACCGACTGGATATTATTTTCGGAAGAGTTGAGCGATGAGTTTCTGCGCACATTACTTTATAATACACAATCTTTTAGTGTCCTAATGAAAGATAGTAGCAGAGATGAGATCCATACTGCTATTAAATAGGCATTAAAAGGTAATCGTTATATATGCAATCATGTGAGCAATATTCTACTTGATAGTAGTAAAAGCTTACAAAATCAGAATATAAAGAATGTGCTAACCGTTACGGAGCAGGAAATTTTGAAAGAGATGGCTTTGGGTCGGACTACAAAAGAAATAGCATCTCACAGGCATGTTAGTGCGCATACTATCATGACACACAGGAAAAATATATTTCGGAAAATAGAGGTAAATAATATTCATGAAGCCACAAAATACGCTATGCGTTCAGGAATTGTGGATATGGCTGAGTATTATATTTAAAAAATAGATTTAATTAGAAAATGAATATAGCAACATTGTTATCGGGTGGAGTAGATAGCTCGGTGGTAGTACATCTGTTGAAAGAAGCGGGTTATACACCTACGCTGTTTTATATTAAAATTGGAATGGATGATGACGAATTGTTGCATTGTAGTTCCGAAGAGGATATAGAGATGGCTTCACTAATTGCACGTAAATACGGTTGCAAGTTAGAAGTCGTTGATCTGCATAAGGACTACTGGGATAATGTTGTATCGTATACTATTGACAAGGTAAAGCTGGGCTTGACTCCTAATCCGGATGTGATGTGTAACAGACTGATCAAGTTTGGGGTGTTTGAACAGCGGGTTGGAAAAGACTTTGATAAAACGGCTACAGGACATTATGCCACTACATTTGAAAAAGACGGAAAGGTATATCTTTCCACCGCTAAAGATCCGATAAAAGATCAGACTGATTTTCTGGCTCAGATTACTTATTTGCAAGTTTCAAAACTAATGTTCCCTATCGGGCATTTAATGAAGAGTGAAGTGCGCGATATTGCCGAAAAAGCCGCATTGCCGAGCGCTAAACGTCAGGATAGTCAGGGAATTTGTTTCTTGGGAAAGGTGAATTACAATGACTTTATACGCAGATATCTGGGCGAGAAAAAAGGGCCGATAGTTGAATTTGAGACAGGAAAGATACTTGGTGTACACAATGGATATTGGTTTCATACGGTGGGTCAACGTAAAGGCCTGGGCTTGTCTGGAGGGCCGTGGTACGTGATAAAAAAGGATGTGGAAGCAAATATCGTATATGCCTCTAAGGGCTTTGATGTAGACGCGCAATACGGTTATGAATTCTCTATGCGTGATTTTCACTTTATCACAGATAATCCATGGGAAGGAGCAGACAAAGAAACAGATGTCACGTTTAAAATAAGGCATACTCCGGACTTTACAACAGGAAAAATCATTAAAACTCCCGATGGATACCACTTACTGTCTGATGATCGGCTACAGGGAATTGCCCCCGGGCAATTTGGAGTTGTATACGATGCAGAAGCAAAGATTTGCATTGGAAGTGGTGAGATAAAATAAGTAATTGAAAAAAGAGGCAGGATGATTAGAATAGTCATCCTGTTTTTTTTGTATATGAGGGAACGGCTTTGCTTAAACTATAGATGGAGAATGAGTATCCTCACGATATACTAATGACGGTAGATAAACTATAGATGAGCGGTCGATGAGCGGTTCATCAGCGGTTCATGAGAGGTTCATCAACGGTAATGAAATATAAGATGGATATAAGATAATCGAGTTATTCTTATTTCCATTATCTTTATAGCAAATTTCTAAAAGCTCGTCTAATGGCAGTATCAAAGAAAAATATAATTATCGAGGGGCTGAGTGGCAAAATAGGTAATTTGGTGTTCCGTCGTCGTAAAACTGACGGAAAAGTATTTGTAGCGGTGCCTCCTTCTCCGCATAGAGCCGCCCCCACAGGAGAAAAAAAAAGGATGAATGATAAATTCAAACGGGCTGTGCTATATGGCAAGTCTGTCATAGCCAATCCTGCGACAAAGGCACTATATGCTCAAAGGATATCCGGAGGGCAGACGGCTTTCAACCTGGCAGTTGCCGATTTCCTTAATGCTCCTGTTATAGAAGAAATTGATGTGAGTAATTATACGGGTAAGGCTGGCTCTGTAATCAGGATAAAAGCAACAGACAATTTCAAAGTTGCCAGCGTGTCAGTGAAGATTGCAGATGCTAATGGAATTCAGCTTGAAGGTGGTGAGGCTATAATGGAAAAAAGTGATGAACTTTATTGGCAATATATAGCTTCTGAAGATAATAACTTCTTGTTAACAGGTAGTAAAGTAATTGTGGTAGCATTAGATATTCCACAAAATGAGACAGTGGAAGAAAAAATAGTATGACAGCAGATCTTTCTGAATGGGAGTTAAACCGTTCTGGTTTTAGTCTATGCTAATTCAGAATAATGAGAATCCGGAACAAGTCCTTTTTTATCAGGATGATTTGAATAAAATCACCCCGAACAATTAATGGCTTCTACCAATAAATATCTCGATGGCAATAATTTCATACGTTTTATTTTATATCCGGATAAAAAATAAAATCAAATAGAAAGGGATGAAGTGAAGCAAATTGAAAAGTTTTCTTTAATTTCACCCCCTTAATTTAAAATATACAGTTTATGAAAGTATTTCGTTTATTGGCTTTGACTTTGTTGCCAACAGCTTTGTTTGCTCAGTCGGGCGTATATACCATTAATGGAAAGATAGGAAAGCTTAATGCACCAGCAAAGGTGTATCTTCTGACTCGGACAGAGAAAACGACAAAAATAGATTCGGCAGCTTTAAAAAACGGAGCGTTTGAAATCAAAGGGCAGATTGGTGATCCAACCAAAGCCCGTCTTGTTGTAGATCATGCCGGAGTAGGATTAAAAAGAATCGTGAGACCCGATTTGCTTGAGATTTATCTTGAAAAGGGTCAAATTAATGTTCTCAGTCCCGACTCTGTTTTTAGAGCCGAAATTACAGGTTCTGCTATCAATGTTGAGAATAAAAAGTATAATGCCTTATTGTCTTCAGCTTTGGTAAAACAAAGATCTATAGTCGCTGAGTATAATGCGGCTTCCGATGATAGAAAAAAGTCAAAGGAATTCCAGGAAGATATAGATGCCCGCTATGAAAAGACAGATGCCGAACTGAAGGATTTGAATAAAAAATATATTCTGGCCAATCCGGGTAGTTTTGTTTCTTTGGAAGCTTTAAAAGCATTAGGTAGTCCTGTTTTCGAAGTTGAACAGATAGAACCATTGTTTAACGGGTTAACTGAGCAGCTTCGTAACTCCGCTTCGGGTAAAGAACTGGTAGGAAAAATTGCAAAGCTTAAGCTGGTAGCTGTCGGAGCTCAGGCTCCCGATTTCACACAACTCAGCCCCGAGGGTAAAGCCCTCAAACTTTCCAGTTTCAGAGGAAAATATGTTTTACTCGATTTTTGGGCATCATGGTGTGGACCTTGTCGTGCTGAAAATCCAAACGTTGTTGTTGCCTACAATCAATACAAAGACCGGAACTTTACGGTGTTGGGAGTTTCGCTTGACAGCGACAAAAGTAGGGTTGCCTGGTTAAATGCTATTGAAAAAGACCAACTCACATGGAATCATGTTTCCGATCTCAAAGGATGGAATAATGATGTTGCTCAATTATACTCGGTTCAGTCTATTCCGCAGAACTTTCTGATCAGTCCTGATGGGAAAATTATTGCAAAGAATCTACGTGGCGAAGAATTACAAACCAGATTAAAAGAAATTTTCCAATAAACAATAGCATTTAATGATCTGATTTTAGAAAGAAAAAATACAGATAAACATCTTGTAACTCGTAACTATTTCCGTGTAACTATGATTGTTTAATTTTCTTCTTGTTTTAAACTCCCTGCCTGAAACTCATAACTAGGTAGGGAGTCCTTTTTTAGCTTGATACCATTCTGTTTTAAACTCGGTTTATTCTGAACGAAGTGAAAAATCTACTGTTTTTTACCGGACAACAATGATTTACCTTCTAAAAATAAATCAGGCAGAATATGATCCCTTTTTTATTTGATGCTACTCGTCTTTTGCAAAATACCATTATTAAGGTACATTTATACCTCTTTTACGGTATTTTAAAGCTGAAAAATATGTTCTAATTTTGTATTATCAAATATCTGTCTATTTTACCATTTTTCACCATAAATAAAGTTTTAAGGTTGAATTATGCGCAATATCGAAGATATAGTTGTATTTTTGCAACCGTTACAACTATTTTACTATCCAAAAGACAATGAAAGCTTACGCTGGGAAAATAAAAGAACAGGAAGAAGAACTTCTTTTGCGTCTCCAGGATGGAGATGAGGAAGCTTTTGCGCGTTTGTTCTATGCGTATAAAGATAAGCTGTTTGGTTTTCTGCTTGGTATTACAAAGTCGGATGCAAAAACCAAGGATCTTGTTCAGGATGTTTTCCTTAAAATATGGCAAAACAGAGCTACTATTTCAGAAATTGAAAACTTCAATGCTTACATCTATTTTATAGCCCAAAATCAGGCTATTGATCAGTTTCGGAAGTCTTCCAAAGAATTATTCTCAAGTGTAGAACTCCTCAACTCCGAAGAAGATGTCTCAACTCCCAATCCGGCCAATGCTCTAATAAATAAAGAAACGCGGGAAAAAATAGACGAAGCACTAAATCAATTACCTCCTCAACAGAAGAAAATATTTGTTCTTCACAATGAATATGGGTTTAAACATCATGAAATTGCGGAGCAATTAAACCTCTCTGTCTCCACTACTCAAAATCATATGCGGGAAGCTCTGAGGAATATTCGTGCATACCTTTCTCATTCTTATCTTACACCTGTTATTTTCATTCATATCGTCATTCAAAGTATTCTTTCCTTGTTTTAAACCTCTTTTTTAGAGTAGCAAAATGTTTCTGTTATGCATTAATTATGCTGTGCAGGTTCAACTCTATGCGCTGTTTGCTGTCTTTTGTTGTGAGAAAAAGACTTTCCGGCGAAAAAATAATTAATCCTGACTAGGTGCTTTTTTTGATTTATACGTCTTAGATATAATTAAAGCATATTAGCTTCTCTTTGAATAAAACTCGAACAATACTAATAATCGTTTTACTTTAGCATGATGAACACAATGCAAACTGATAGAATTCAGTATCTATTAAAAAAGTATCTTTCTCAAAATTGTAGTCCTGATGAAAAGAAAGAACTTAATCTATTAATTAATTCTTTGCAAGATAAAGACCTAAAAGCTGAATTTCGGACGCTATGGACTAATTATTCTTCCGAAGCAACCTTATCGGAAGAGGATTCACAGGATATATTGGCAAATATTCTATTCGATAAGAAACATCTGAAACCGACTCAACGGAGAAAAACTGCTCGCACTGTTTATTTTCGTGCTGTTTCTGTAGCAGCTTCATTGTTGATTTTAATCTCGGTTGGAATGTATCTGAGAAAGGAGAATACTTTATCAGGTCCTGTAATAGCGAAAGCTGTTCTGGTATCACCCGATCAGGCAACCTCATATATTCGGAATCTCATTTTGCCCGATGGCACAAGCGTGATTCTGAAAGCCGGAAGTACGCTTCACTTTCCCGGGCAGTTTGCCGGAAAAACACGTGAGGTGATACTGAAAGGGGAAGCCTATTTTGATGTGAAACACATGAATTCGAAACCATTTATTATCCACACGGGAACTGTAAAAACAACTGTGCTTGGAACTGCTTTCGATATTAAAGCCTGGCCCGGACAAAAAAACGTGATTGTTTCCGTAACACGCGGAAAAGTGAGGGTGGAGGATGAAGAAAAAGTGTTGGCTGTGCTGACAGTCAATCAATCGGTCAATTATAATCTCCGGAATACGGATGCTAAGCAGCAAACTTTAAATGCTGAAGAGACGGTAAGCGACTGGACAAAACAAGATATGGTTTTTAATCGAACTCCCTTTGAATCTATTGCTCAGATTCTCAGCAAACGATATGGGAAGAATATAACAATTAGTAATGTCCGGTTGGCAAATGAAAAAATAACTTCATCATTCAGTGGTACTGAATCGCTGGAAAACATACTTGATATCTTGTGCGCAATTAATGCTGATACCCGGTATGCAATTAATGCGAATGAAGTTACAATTACAAGTAAGAACTAAAAAAATAAAAAATAAGGGAATGATAAAAAAGGATACTTCGTAGAGCTTAAAGCAAGCAAAAAAAATCCCTCCGCCGGCAAGCTTTGAGGGATTTAAAATCATAACAATCAAATATCAATTATTATAAATTTAGTTGCAAAGATATGAAAAAAACAATTATAAATGCATTGTCTCATTTGTTATATATTTTCCGTTTCCATTTCGTTGGAAGGATGAAAGTCTATCTGATATTGAGCTTTATGTTGGCTGGTCAATTATTCTTCAATGCCGTGTGTGCTCAGACCACTGATAGCAAGATTAGCTTTGGAATGCAAAATAAAACCTTGGAGTATGGACTGAATGAATTAGGAAAATTATCTGATTTTAGGATAGCTTTTGCATTGTCTCAGGTTTCAAAATATAATAATATAACTGTCGAAAAGGGAACCCGCACCTTAAAAGAAACTCTCAGCTTGTTGTTATCAAACACCGATCTGACCTTTACGGTAAGAAATAAGAGTATCTTGATTATTGAGCGAGCTGCTTCCAAACCGAAAAATACGGATTATAGTCGCAAAAGAATCATCACAGGTGTTGTGACTGATGGAGAATCCAAATCTTTGCCTGGCGTAAATGTTTGGATAAAAGGATCTAATAGGGGATCGATTACAGATTCTGATGGCAATTATAAAATTGAAGTGGGCGCCGGCGACGTGCTGGTTTTTTCATTCATTGGCTATCTGACACAAGAGGAAGTTACCGGTGTCAAATCAGTACACAATGTCCAATTGACTCAGAATTCAAAAGCGCTTGATGAAGTGCAGGTTATTGGTTATGGTAAAACATCAAAAAGGTTGAATACCGGATCTGTAAGTTCTATTACGGCCAATGAATTATCCAAACAAACAGTATCCAATCCACTCACTGCTTTGCAGGGAAAAATTGCCGGAATGCAAATCACTCAAAATAATGGTTTGCCGGGTGCTGCTGTAAAAGTAAACATTCGCGGAGCCTATTCAGGATTATCATCGGCCGGTTATATTCCACTATATGTTGTTGATGGAGTACCATTTACTCTCTTTAATGGGGGCTCTCCTGCTTCTGACAATTTAAATGCCTTTGGCATTAGTGGTGCTAACGGAGGAATAAGTCCGTTTAGTTTGATCAATCCCGAAGATATTGAACGTATTGATGTTTTGAAAGATGCCGATGCTACGGCTATTTATGGGGCAAGAGGATCGAATGGTGTTGTGCAAATTACTACCAAACAGGGAAGTCAGGGCAAAACTACCTATAATGTAAATGTGTCTCAGGGGATAGCAAAAGTAGGTCATTATATTCCTATGATGAATACTGATGAATACTTAACCATGAGAAAGGAGGCATTTGCTTATACAGGCGTAACACCGACTACCACTAATGCAAAAGACCTTACTGTTTGGGATCAAAATGCACATACGGACTGGCAAAAATGGGCAATTGGGGGAACCTCGCATATTACGAATGCTTCGGCATCCGTATCGGGTGGAAATGCGCAAACCAAATTTTTATATAGTTCTTCTTTTAGAAAAGAAGGTAGTGTGTTTCAGGGCGATTATAATTCAACCACATTTTCCAATCGTGTGAATGCCGGACATCAGAGTAAAGATGGTAAATTCAGTATTAATTTATCAGCCAATTATACTTATATGCAAAACAATTTACCAAGTGTTGATCTGTCCAGCCTATTCAATTTACCACCTAATTACCCACTTTACAATAGCGATGGAACATTAAACTGGACGTTAACGAACCCTTTGTCGTACTTAAAGAAAGAGTATAAAGCAACAACAACCAATCTGATTTCGAATTTGACATTAAGTTATCAATTGATCCCCGACTTGAAATTGAAAGCTAATTTGGGATATTCCTTAACGAGCTTAAACCAGACAGTAACAAACCAGGCAAGCTCTCAAAACCCCGCGAGTACAACAGTCAGTACGCTGAACTATGCTGATAATAAAAATGAGAACTACATCGTTGAGCCGCAAATGGAATATAACAAGAAGATCAGTCAGGGTAAGCTTCAGGTCTTACTTGGCTCTACATTTCAACAAAATAAATCTACGGGAATCAGTCTGACCGGTACAGGGTTTAGCAATGAGAATTTGATTAATTCGCTTAGTGCTGCCGGCACGGTAACTGTATCATACAATAATAACTCCTTGTATAAATACACTTCCCTTTTCGGTAGGGTCAATTATGATTGGCTCAACAAATATATTGTAGACGGAACTATTCGTAGAGACGGTTCATCCCGGTTT
>JAATGT010000320.1 GCA_015654525.1 Bacteroidales bacterium | reverse complement strand
ACCCCTGAACTGTTTAAGTTCACAGATACGTAATTTGATGTTGATAAAAGTGATTCCCTGATCATCAACCCTGATGTAGCAGAGTTGATGGAATTTCCTTCAACTCTGACAATCATACCTACATCGCCTTTAATGGGCTTAAAGGTATAATTAACAGCATTGGCCGGCGAGTTCCCAGCTGCCTGCGCTGTCCAGATCCCACTATTATAACTGGTATTACCTGTTAACCCAGTGTTACCTATATCTATATTGCTGAAATAGGTTACTGGCTGGGCAATATCCCCGGGATATACAATCGGAGCAGGAGCTGTAGCCGTGGACGGATCAGATGCTTTTAAATATAGAAATGATAACCCACTTGGATTACTTGTTGCTAGCCTCTCATCGGTATACGGGGTAGATATCCCTTTACGGATGGAATATGCCGCGTGGATAATATTGTTAAGGGGGCTACCATTATTGTCCGAACCCGGAGAAATACCCCAATTGTTCCAATATGCAGCATAGCCTCCAAAGGGAACAAAAGTCAGGTCTGTTGGGTGAAGGCTATAATGGTTGTATAATTCGCCTACGGCCAACATTCGGTTGCCCAGTTCGGTAAACATGTCCACACCCTGTTTCCAGGCAACCTCTGCACACCATCCTAGCGCCTGAATTTGTACATCCCAATGAGCATCGCGACCGGCATCGCCAACTTCCCCATTGGGAAGACTGCAGCGTAACCCGCCACCAGCATCCATACGATAACATTCTATGGCCTGGTTAAATTTTGTGGCATCGTCCAAAAAAGCTGCTATACTAATGGCTATTTTTAGTTGTAAAGCGCCTTTGTTATTATCTCTTAGAGGGTTAGGAACCCACGAGGTAGGATACAGCACATTTGCAAAATAATTATTTACATGAGTAGTATTAGCAGCTGTCCAACCGGAATATGTACTCTTAAGAATATCAGCAGCAGGGACAAAGTATGATGAATAATCACCGATATCAAGCATATTCTCACCACCACCCCAAGTTGTATTGGTTACAGCCCATGAGTCTAACATTTGTGTTGCTTTCGCGGCATATGCATCATTTCCGGTAAAAACCCACATAAAAGTAAGATTATGAATGGCAATCATATCATTTTTCCATGCACCATTATTTAAATCAGGAGCCCGGGTTACTGTAGCATAAGGACCATACATAGAGTAAGTAAGCTGTGAGTGAGAGTCACTTGCTAATGCATTATAACCTGTAAGCCAAGGTTGTTTAGTAATATTGGCCTTCAGTTGAGCCAGATCGTACGCGGTAAATGGTATCCCTGGATGTACGAACGTTTGTGCAGCCTGTATGGACTGGAGAAATCCGAAAATAAGGAACAATGTTCCTAACAGAAAACTTGTGTAATTTTTTTTCATTAATGTATTTTTAGATATAAGTTTGTGTTATCTTAATGCACACTCAGTTTCGTGTTGCAACCAAGTTATTGCATGTATATCTTAATTTAGCTCTTCTTTGCTTTTTCCCATAGGCTATTTATATTAGATATTATTTTAAAAATATCAAGTACATTCGTAAAAAATGTAGAACACTGTCACTCAAGTCATCCTTGCTACTTGTGTAATTTTTTTCAGGATATATACTTTATAATACGTTCAGCTGGAAATACACACTTAATCTAAGCTAAAACATCTTTGAATAAATTCATTTTTATAGATCAAATTACTATTCGAAATTTTATTAAGGATTGCTAAACAGCACTTCAATACCCCTAAGGTTCAAACTAACTTATTGAATAATTGAATATACTACACAGAACTAATTGCAATGTGATCTATGAGTATAAAAAATGACGAATGAAATATTCGCCATTTAATCTTTACATTGAAGTTATTTATTCATTAAAGCTATATTGATGCTATCACTCGGACAAACACTATCGCCACGATAGTTGCCAACAGCCTTTTGATATTAAATTAAGTTAAAGTCTAATTTCTACATTTATTTTGAGACACTTCCCTTTGATTTCAACCGATAAACTGTAAATGAATAAGCCGCCATTTCTAATTTGCAAATACCATTAACAGTATAATGCGATTCCTGAGGTTGTACATTCTTGTCATCAAGCTTGCCTTGCAACATAGTTTTAAATATTTCAATGTCACCTTCTAAACCCATTGCTTTGAGATCAATTATAGAATTTATGGCTACTGGTAACATATTCACCAGTTTCATAATCAAATCGTTGGTTTTGCTATCACGCACTACTGATACTCCAATACGTTTTTTCACAGCTTCATTATCGTCAGATAGTTTAATCTTGCTCGCTATATAACTATCACCTACATTCTGACCATACATTTTTTGGACATAATAATTAACCGTTGGCTTTAATTCCGTATTATTAAAATAGATCATATCCGGATTCCATTGCGTATGACCCTCTTTTGCCAATAATGGAGCGTAAGAAGTCATACTTACCACATCACCGTTACGTTCAATCGAAGTCAGGTACAGCGCCTCAACTAAAGCATTGGCAAGCGTATTACCTCTTGAAGCATACTCTCCTAGATACACTTTTGATTTATTGCGATCATATCTATCATAATAGTCCTGATGATTAAGAAACCAACCGATTGGCTGATAATAGTGTTCGTCCACCATTGGTACTCCCAACTCAGTGGCAACTCTCCAACCCTCTACATAATCAGTTCCTTCAGAAAAAGGCCCTGCAGTTCCTATTACAGATATTTCCGGATGCTTTTCTTTTATTGCTTTAAAAATCATAGTGAAGCGCTCTTCAAAAATATCCGAAATAAGATCTTCGTTACCAATGCCTATATATTTCAGATTGAAAGGCTTTGGATGCCCTGCTTCTGCCCGGACTTTTCCCCATTTTGTTTTCACATCTCCATTTGCCCATTCAATTAAATCAAGAATATCCTGAACATATTGATCCATTTCACACATTGGGACACCTCCTTGTTGACCGGGACCACCTACTGTGGAATTTTGGCAAGGTACTCCTGCTGCTATTACTGGCAATGGCTCGGCTCCAATATCTTCGCAATATTGGAAGTATTCGAAATAACCCAATCCCATCGTCTGGTGATATCTCCAAATATTGCGCATTGATTTACGTGCCTCCAATGGACCAATCGTATTTTTCCATTGATAAATATTGTCAATTCCATCACCATGAGCAAGGCAACCACCCGGGAAACGAACAAACTTCGGGTGAATATCAGCAACTAATTGTGCCAGATCAGCCCGAAGACCATTTTTGTGACCTTTAAAGGTTTTTTGCGGGAATAGAGAAATCATATCCAACGCCAATGTTCCTGCTGTTTGAGGCACAATTTCCAATCGGGCATCAGTAGCTGTTCTTCTGGCAGTCAACACTGCTGAATATTTCTTCCAATTGATAGAATTAGTATTGGCTACGGTTTCGCCCAAAATTTCACCTTTTACATCTACCAAACGGATCAGGAGTCCTTTTCCTTTACCGTCCTGATTTCGCACAAAAACAGAGAAATCATATTTCTCTCCAGCTTTTATTGACATACCATCAAAACCTTCGTTCATCAGCCCAACTCCGGGTTTAATGATTTTCAACAAGGCATAATGCTTATTATTGGGATGAACAGGAAAAACAGAGTCAATTGTAAATTCACCAACACTACCATTCAGGCTCCATGCTTTGGCACTGTTCCAGGTTTTATCTTTGCCATCTTTATCACTAAGAGCATATTCAAATCCACGATTTTGCACTAACTCTGCATAAAGTCCTCCATCAGCAGAATAGTTGAGGTCTTCGAAAAAAGCACCAATCAGCATATTACTAATCCTTTTGGAATTTGCTTGATTGACAGTAATGCTTGCATTAATCGATTGAAGTTCCGAAAAACGCTCTGCATCATCTTTCAAATTTTCACTATTCAGTTTACGCTTAGACACTTCAAGCTGCTGTTTTTGCAACAAACCATCTAACATTTTCCAGGAAACCTTTCGTACGACACCTGTCTCTTCATTTCCATTCAGCTGAATCCTTTCACGAAGGTTGGGACGAGAAGTGCTAAGAATCTCTTTTGCATCAGAATAGGTTCTAAAATCCGATGTAACTGCCCGATAAGCTTTTGCTCCCTCAGTACAGGAAGATAACCATGTAATTTCATATTTACCTGTATTGCTATTAAAAACAACCTCAGGTTGCAAGCAATTCCCACTTTTCATAACCACTGGATAAGATTGAGACTTCCAATAAACCAGGTCTTGAGAAGTGGTATGAGCGAATACTCCGTCAGTTTCGTTTAAACTCCATAAGCAATGCCATAGCTGATCAGATCCCTGAAATAGAAAAGGAGTAATCATTTTTTTTCCTTCCGCTCCACCCCCATAATCACATTTTAAGAAAGAAAGTTCCGGCCCAATGGCATCCCAATTTTTGCGGTTCACACTCCATGCAAAGTGTAGTCCGTTGCGCATTATATTTTTGGAAGTGGAATAAGCGAAAAGATAAACTGAATCAGGCTCATTAGCCGATTTTGCATAAAGGCTACCGTAAGGTACTAGAGTGAGTAACCAAAACAAAGAAAATAGCTTTCTCATTTCAATATAATTGTGAAGTATAAATTATCCGTGTTTTAAAATTCCATTTTGCAATTCCACCGCATCGCCAGGCGACTCGCCTCCTTACGGGTAAGTTGAATTACAGCTCCATGCTTTGGTCCATCAAAATTGGTAGTTTTCATTACTCCTTCGTTGAATCGCCCTAAATTTGTGAAGTGTACAAAATCCGAGGTTTCACTAAACCCGAAATTATGAGGGGTAATACCATAAATATCATACATCAACACCCATTTATCAGTTCCTATCCTTTTCCATACATTGGGAGCTTCACACGCTTTGGGTTCAGGGTCTACCCACTGTCGAGCATAGACATATCCGGAATTGATTGAGTCTGAAACGGCCTGTTTAATACCCGGACCTCCTCCATCAGGAGGCACATAAAACATATGAAATTTATTCCCGACCTGAGTAATATCTGCATCGATGTACGAAACATCTTTGGGATATTGATACAATAGCTTTGGTTCAGTTTCCATTTTTGTAAACTCATCATTCATGTAAGAATAATAGATTTTATTTTTTCCATTACCAAAACGCATCGTAAAATAGATCATTAGTTTTTGCTTAATTGGATCGTAAATTGTTTCCGGAGCCCACGCACAACCAATATTTTCATAACCGGGAAATGCCAAGTCCACCCGCAATATAGTGCGCGACCAGTTAATCAAATCTTTTGACTTCATTAGTACCAACGACCGGTTGTTCCCCCAGGCATATTGCTTACCGTCACGTTCCCACTCTGTATCACGGTAGCCAGCCTTTTGAGCAAAAAGATGTAAGTCAGTCATTACAAGATAAAATATTCCATCCTGACCACGGTAAATATGTGGATCACTAATTCCTTTTTGCAGAGCGATAGTATCTCCGGCAATAACTGGTTTTCCGCTATTAATATCCGTAAAATTGTATCCATCAGGGCTCAGCGCCATATAAAGGCTATGTGTTTCATCTTTAAAATAGACAAGTAAATATGCCTTCATATCTTTCTCCCGGGGAGACTTAGTGGTATTCTTTGCATGTAAAGTGCCTGCCAGAAATATTACTGCAAGCGAAATCATCCATAAACGTTTCATTATTTTTTAATCACTTTAGTGTGTATTTAACTCTTAAAATTAGCTCTATATTATTTCGCAATAAACTTTACTCCCTCTACGTGTTCTCCAACAAAAATTCTTGCCATATCAGAAGTCTTGAACCATTTGGGTTTTTCCTGCATATCATCTGTTATCAGTTTTCCATTTATAACCAGATTTTCAAAGACTACATTCTTAATCTTTCGATTATCATCATAACCTGCTATAATAGACTGCTCTGAGTTTTTTCCGTTATAAACAACATCCTTGAAGAGCACATTTTCGATACCCCTACCGGGAGATGTACAGTATTTTGCATTATAGAATACACGCATATTCAATAGTTGACCTTGACGGAAATCCTCCACACGAATGTTCTCGAAACGTACATTCCGGATCAAATTATTATCTCCGGCGTTCAAACTCATGCAGCCCTGATAATCAATCTGAGCTTCTTTATGATCAAGAATATCAATATTAATATAATTCAGGTTTTCCAACACCTCAGGGTTTGGCGTATTTCCATGCGTTCCAATCAAAATTGGGTGTGCAACATCCGCCCACAACGTTGAGTCTTTCATGGTGATATTCCGGCAACCACCGACAAATCCGCCACGGGTACCGTAAACTGTCGTACAATCGTCTGAATTCCGACAAAATACACCATCAAACAGTACATTGTTACTTGCAAACACATTCATCCCATCTCCCCAGCCGTAATAACTGATGCTCTTCACATTGCGAATGGTTACAGAATCGGAACCTCCGGTGGAACATTGGGTACAAAAAAGACCTTCAACCAATACATTTTTTGAATTGGCAATCCTGATGCCCATTTTAACCGAATGACCAATTATCCCCCGCCCAAGCACTTTCACATCACGCACACCATTCATCTCTATCTGACCCATAAGCACAGATCCTCCAGCCACATAGACAGTCTTCCCCGACGGAACCAGAAGTTTATCTCCTTTAAGCTGATGGATACCCGGACCAAAGTAGATCAAATTCTTATCCTTTTTATTTGGAATATAATTATCTATTGGGTTTGCAAAAAGTTGAAGATTATGAAAAATGTCTCCGTTCACCTCTATCGAAAGATTACGCGGTTGATTTAATTTGAAAATTAATGTATTCTCGTTTACTTATGGTATAATTCCATAAGATAACGGACGAACTATGGAAGTTTGGATAGACCCTTTATTATAAGTTATCGACACCTCTACTTCTCCAGAAAAATCAAAATAGCTCATGGAGGAATTTTCCACGTTGTGTTTACTACCTCTGACTTCATCTACTTTTATCAAATACACAGGCAAATCCTGCCAACCTTTCCCGACCTGTCTTACTTTCACTGTAAAATTATTATTTAACAACACTCCTACAGGAGAAGGGTAAGCACATAATCTATCTGCAGATTGAATTAATTGGGTTGAGAAAATAAAAAGTGAAAGCAAAAGAAGTGACCTTCTGAAAACTAAAATTTTGCTCATTGGGATTTTCGTTTTATAAATTGAAAGTTTTTAGGATATTTACTGGAACTAATGCGAATTTCAAACTGAATTATGGCTGTAACATTTGTACATGGGTAGGTTTATTCCTATTAGCAGTAATCCATCCGGCATCATTCAGCTCCAGTTCCACAACCTGGATGGAAGTACGCCGTTGCTCATACGTGTCTTTCTTTTTATCAGCTCCGGTGCGCCCCGGATGAGTAAAATAATACATATAAACACGGTCATTGCTAATTACTACGTTGGCATGCAGGCCGTTGGGGATATCATCCTTTTCTGTACCTTCATCATCGGGCAACAAAGGTCCACCCGGTTGTACTATCCAGTTATTACCATCCACCGAACGGTGAACAGTCTGCCCATTCCATGTATCAATTATCAACCAGTAATACCCTCTCCACTGAAATGCAATAGGACCCTCTCCATTTATTTTTAGAGCCTCTTTGGGCTCAGACCAATTGTAGAGATCTTTACTTTCGGTCATATTGATGTGCGAATATTTTGTTTGGTCTTTAAAATACATCAGCCACATCCCATCTGGCATTTGTAGTAAACCTGAGTCGATTACTCTTGTCCCCAATTGAGAAAGACGTTTTTCATATTTCCAGTTTCGCATATCGGTACTGGTGAGATGCGAAATAAAGCCAGGCAATCCCCATTTTGTGTCAATTCCGGGTACAACACTCAGGAACATGTGCCATTTACCATCGTCTCCTTTCACAATATCAGGCGCCCAAAGGGTAGCGTCTTTACCACCACACTCTGCCGGTAAATCAGGAAAGTTTGCAACACCAACATATTTCCAGTTGGCACCATCTTCCGACTCTGCAATTCCGATAGGAGTCCCAAACACCCAGCTCACCCCGGGCAGTTCAGTCATAGTTGCCCGTCGGTTTGTGTAATACATCCACCATTTCTTTTCCAACGGATTCCAAATCACAACCGGGTCGGCTGCACCATCATACACCGGGTCACGAAATACTGGTTTAGGTGCAATCACGCCTTCTTTTGAAACCAGTTTCCGATCTTGCCGCTCAGATGTTTTCTGATCGAAAATCACATCATCAATGACGTCCATTGGCACGGTCACTACAGAACCATGTTTTGTTCCTTCCGGAAATAAAACTTTAGCGCTAACATCCTCCCATTTTTTGAAATCAAATGTACGCATAGCTTCGTAACGATGATCTTTGTAAGAGTCCATATAAACCAGGAATGAGTTATCCTGCAAGGCATTGATAGCAGGGCCCTCTACCCAGTTCTTGGTAAATGTTTTATCCGACATTTTCGTATAGGGACCTTCAGCACTTTCGCTTACCGTTACGAGCAGAGTTTTTTGAGGTGTCGGTAATTCACGCTCATCTTTATATACCATGTAATATTTGCTCCCGACTTTCTTAATGGTTGCATCGATTACATTATGACCCGGATCGAAAAAGAGCTTAGCCTGTGTAAAGGTTTTGAAATCTTTAGTAGTGCTGCAGTAAATACGATTATCGTATTTGTAACCTAGCTCCACTTTCCATTCACCATTCACCTTGATGGTACTTGACCAGAAAATAATATATTGCTGATTTTTATCATCATAAATCATTTCTGGCGCCCAGCAATTTTTAGCTTCAAAGCCTGCCATTACAGGAATATTTTGTTGGGGAGTCCAATGAATTAAATCGGTTGAAGTAGAATGCCCGATGATATTGATATTCCAGTTAATTGTCCATATACAGTGCCACAAGCCATCTGCACCTTTCATAAGGAACGGATCACGCATTCGTTTTTCTTTGTCCTGATCGCCGTAATCCGATTTCAGAAAACTGTATTCATTGCCAATCTTATCCCATTTGTATCCATCTTTACTCCACGCCAGATGCAGCCCGTTTTTATTCGCATTTTTGTCTGTGAAATAGGCAAACATATATCCCATTTGAGGTTTATATACAAAATCATTGAATTTCACGGTGGCTTTACCGGCAGCCATCAACCCGGGACGCAAAGCAAAAAACTTATGGTAGTTATTATGATGCATTCCCGACACATCCAGCCCGGTATAGATTGTCTCCCAGCTCTTTTTGTTCATACTTACCTGAATATCACAGATGTTCTTTGTGTTTACAATTTTCAGATAGAAGTGATTCCCAAACTTATTAGGTTGAGTTATTTGCTTGTCGGCGTTCAGGTAAATGTAAAACTGCTTGCCATCAGAACTTACTCCGGCAAATGCATTCTCACTGTAAAATAGAAGCAATCCACCAACTGCCCCTTTGCCAACAGTAAGCTCTACCTGAATTTCGTAATTCTTATCGGTGGCTGTAGTCAATAACAACTGAGCATCTTTCGGGTCAGCTCCTTTTCCTTTCATACTCAAACTCCCGTTTCTCAGGAAAACGCTGTTTGCATCAAAGTTCTGCCAGGTAGTCCATTGAAGGCCTAATGTTTTCCCCTCGAAACTATCCGAAAGTTCCATACCTTGGTTTACCGGGTTACCCGGGGTTTGAATCGGAGTTGCTTTTTCTTCGGCATAAAACCATCCGTCATTAGTCCACTTGATGGGTTGCAACAAGGTTTGTCGTCCCAACGGATAAGCTCCATTTTCATAAGCATGGTACACAATCCACCAGTTACCGTTAATATCGTCAATGATCGTTCCGTGCCCCTTCGACCACCAACGATCATCCCCACTATAAGTGTGTATAATCGGGTTATAAGGGGAATTCTCCCACGGGCCGAATATGCTTTTAGAGCGAGCCGACACCACCATGTGGCTGGTAGCCGGTCCGGCTGTACCACCTTCAGCAGTTGTCATATAAAAATAGTCGCCTTTCTTTACAATTT
>JAATGT010000325.1 GCA_015654525.1 Bacteroidales bacterium | reverse complement strand
TGACGATCCATATAGTTGATTGTAGTGGCAAAAAAAAGCAATCCTACTATTGTCCAGCGATAACTTCCAATCTTCTCTACTGTTGATTTGTTCATAAAATAAATATTTTAAACATGATGTAGTTAAAACTTATTTACGTACCTTTTTAATAATTGCCAATGCATCGCTACAAAGTTTAGTAATACCAGCCCAGTTAGCAGATTTAATCATATCAGCAGGAAACAGGTTTGAACCCATTCCAACACAAGTTGCACCGGCATCAAACCATCCTTTTAAATTAGTTTCTTCGGGTTTCACACCACCGGTAACCATAATGTTAGACCAGGGCATAGGCGCTTTTAATCCTTTTACAAAGCCGGCTCCTAATACATCTCCAGGAAATGCCTTGCAAAGATCACATCCCATTTCCTGAGCAAAACCAACTTCGGACACAGATCCACACCCCGGAGTGTAAGGAATCAAACGACGGTTAGCTACTTTAGCTATTTCCGGATTAAAAAGTGGACCTACAATAAAGTTAGCGCCCATTTGTATGTAAAGGGTTGCAGTTGGAGCATCAACGATGGAACCAACACCCATAATCATTTCCGGACATTCTTTTGCTGCAAATTTCACTAGATCACGAAAAACTTCATGAGCAAAATCACCACGATTCGTAAATTCGAATGCACGAACACCACCAGCATAACATGCTTTTACTACATTTTTAGCCACTTCAATATCGCTATGATAAAATACCGGAATCATACCAGTTTCTTTCATTGCTGTGAGAACTTGAATTTTGTTGAATTTCATATTATCAGGCCAACCCCGGCCCCTCTAAAAAAAGGAGTGAATGAGGTCGGCAATTTAAATTGGTATAAATATTTTTTAGTAAATAGTTCCTTATTGAAGGAAATTTTAAGCGAGTTTATCTTGAAACACGACCAGATCCGTCTCCACCCATTAAGGCTTCAACTTCGGCCACTGTAACTAAATTGTAGTCACCATAAATCGTATGTTTCAGACACGAAGCAGCCACAGCAAACTCCAATGCTTTTTGATCACTGTCTGTGTAGGTCAGTAAACCATAAATTAAACCACCCATGAATGAATCACCACCACCAACGCGATCAACAATATGTGTAATGTCATAGCGTTTTGATTGATATAATGTCCCATTGCTATAAAGTACGCCTCCCCATGTATTGTGGTTAGCATTAATAGATCCCCGAAGTGTGATTATAACTTTCTTTGCACGCGGAAATTTTTTCACCATCTGAGTACATACTGACTCAAATTCGGCAGCATTCACTTCACCACCTGTATGAGCTACGTCAAAACCTTCAGGTTTAATTCCGAACACTTTTTCAGCATCTTCTTCATTTCCCAAAATAATATCACATCCGGCAGTTAAGGCAGGCATAACTTCAGAAGCTGTCTTGCCATATTTCCATAAGTTCTTACGGTAATTCAAATCGGTAGATACAGTTACCCCCATCTCATTTGCAATCTGGATAGCTTCGAGACATGCATCGGCAGCACCTTGCGATAGGGCAGGGGTGATACCAGTCCAGTGAAACCAATCAGCATCCTTAAATACTTCGCGCCAGTTTACCATGCCGGGTTTAATGTCAGCTATTGAAGAATTTGCACGGTCATAAACTACTTTACTGGCACGAGCAACCGCTCCTGTTTCGAGGAAATAAATTCCGACACGGTCACCACCTCGTAAAATTTCATTAGTACCTACACCATATTTGCGTAAATTCATAATGCATGATTCAGCAATGTCATTTTTTGGTAAACGTGTTACAAACTCGGTATTCATACCATAATTAGCCAATGATACAGCTACATTTGCTTCTCCACCACCATAAGTTGCTGTGAATTGTGTTGCCTGACTAAAACGTTCGAAGCCCGGAGTGGCTAAACGAAGCATAATTTCTCCAAAAGTTACAATTTTTTTACTCATTTCTCTGTCTGATTGTTTATACTGATATATCTAAAATTGGTCGACCAAAAGTACTACTTTATTTTTAAATGTAAAACAAAAGTAAGTACTTTTCATGCCCTTCTTGTGCAAAAAATGACATCTTTGGTGAACTATTTGATTGCTGTTTAAAAATTAAAAAATGATTTAGCATTATTATAGCTAATGTCTTCCACCATTTTTCCAATAAAGTCTAATTCTTGATATGGAAGCAAACCGTTCTCAACATCGTTACCAATTAAATTACAAAGTGTACGACGGAAGTATTCATGACGTGGGTAAGAAAGGAAGCTGCGAGAATCGGTCAACATCCCGACAAAACGACTTAATAAACCGAGTACGGATAGCGAATTCATTTGCTTTTCCATGCCATCTTTTTGATCAAGGAACCACCATCCCGAACCAAATTGAATTTTACCGGCAAAGGTGCCATCCTGGAAATTTCCAATCATTGTGGCAATCATTTCATTGTCGGCTGGATTCAAGTTATAAATAATAGTTTTAGCCAGCTTATTTTGGATGTCTAATCTGTTTAAGAATTTGGACATGGCTTTAGCTGTATTAAATGTCCCAATAGAGTCAAAACCTGTATCAGGACCTAATTGATTGAACAAACGGGTATTGTTATTTCTGATTGCCCCATAGTGAAACTGTTGCGTCCAGCCCTTTTCCCAATCCATTTCAGCAAAAATAACCATCATGGCAGATTTAAATTTCAGAACTTCTTCATGAGTCAGTTCTTTTCCACCATATACTTTATTGAATATAGCTTTAATCTCAACCTCTGTGTAATCTTCGGCATAAAATTCTTCGATTCCATGATCTGAAAGTTTACAACCTTGTTCAGCAAAGAAATCCTGACGTTTACGCAATGCAACAATCATATCGTCGAAAACCGAAATAGTTACTCCCGATACTTTCGAAAGTTGTTCTACGTAAGCTTTGAAATTAGCAGAGTCTTCTACAGCCATAGCTTTATCAGGACGCCAGGTTGGCAACATCTTTACTCCGAAATTATCTTTTCTGGTTTTAATATGATGTTCAAGGCTATCGATAGGATCGTCGGTAGTACAAACAGTCTCTACCTTGTATTTAAGCATCAGGTTTCGTGCTGAATATTCTGGAGTTTGAAGTTTAGCTGTACACTCATCATAAATTTCGCGGGCAGTTTTTGAAGATAGTAATTTTTCTACTCCAAAGCCGGTTTTCAATTCCAGATGCGTCCAGTGATATAATGGATTGCGCATCGTATAAGGTACTGTTTCAGCCCATTTTTCAAATTTTTCCCAATCTGTAGTGTCTGTACCTGTGCAATATTTTTCATCCACTCCATTTGTGCGCATTGCACGCCATTTGTAATGGTCACCACCAAGCCAAATCTCAGTCAATGTTTTAAATTGATGATCATTAGCTACCATTGATGGGATCAGGTGACAATGGTAATCAATGATTGGTTGATTTGCTGCATGTTCATGATATAGCTTTTGAGCTGTTTCGGTTTGTAAGAGAAAATTCTCATCTAAAAATTTTTTCATGTTTATTATATTATTATATTTTTATTGTAGTTTATTTTAACCCTATTCGATCCTAATTCAACATAATTTCAAGGTCTGTTTGTACTTAATTTGATATCAAAAATATCATTTCAATATCAAATACCATGTACATATAGTCTTTTTCAGTATAAGTATCGCCTCAAATAAAATTGAACACATATATTAAATCATTTATAATAAGTGTTTTATCTGAATATTTTTTTGATAAATATTTTCCGTGTTCGCCCACGAAGATACAAATAATTTTATATCTATGAAATATGTTCTTTATAAAATTCAGAATGCTTTTGTGTGCGGACACGGATAAAAAATAATATTGAGCCTGTAAATGACTAATTTATTTTCAACGAAAAAATAACGATAACTAAGATAGGGGAGAAATGAGATGGGATTATACAAGTAGAGGCACAGATATATGCATCGTGCCTCTATATTTTGATTACCTTACAGTAAAATAGTTCGAATATTATTAATTTACTTAGATGGGGTAATTAATTTGTAACCTTTACCATGTATGTTAATAATTATCAGATCCGAATCGGCCTTTAGTAATTTGCGCAATTTGCAAAGATACACATCCATACTTCTGCCATTGAAATAGTTATTCTCGTCCCAAATAGTTTCCAACAAATACTTACGTTCAAGCATAGCGTTAGGATTTGCAGCTAATAATACAAGTAAATGCAATTCTTTGTTTGTAAGTTTAGTAGATTCACCTCCAATAACAAGCTGCTTTTTAGGAACATCAATTGTATAAGCTCCAATTGTATAAGACTGTGCTTTCAACAATTTTTCAAGAACTTCATTAGTTCCTCTAAATAAGTTTTTTTCTTTTTCCATTTTGCTTCATTTTTAATTGTTAGTATGTAATATAGTGAACAGCTGAAATTTTATTATTAAGCAAAAGATATAAATTGTTTTAACCTGAGCTTTTGTTTTAACTTTAACAAACTTGATAATTAAATTGTTCAATTTATTCCTCAAAATTGTTCATTTTTTTATGAAATAAAAATACTGTATTTCTTGATATTTTCTTAATATATTATAAATTAATGTTTTATGTTGTAAATATTCTATTGTTCTGTTTCAATATTTATCTTATAATATGTATTGAAAGAATAATTCAAAGCTTGATTATTTATTTAATAAAACTTCATATTTCATATCAATTATACTGAAGTTAAACTAAGTATATTAACGTATAATTAGTTTGGAAAGACTAGCTTTCATTGAGCATTATTTGCACCTTTTGTGCACCTCAATTTAGTTGCCGAATTACATAAATCAGATATTTAGCAAAAAATAATATTGAAATATATGTTATTGAATATATTTTTAGGTCATTAAGTAGCTATTAAATTGCAGAAATTGATTTATAATTATCTGTAAAATAGATAAAAAACAATTTGCACCTAACTTATATTACATGACCGTGCTCGTACACGGATAGAAATATAGTTTTATGATTACAATATATATTGTAATTTTGTAAGAAAAATTTCTGTGCACGAACGCGAGACAGAATTTATTATAAAATAGATGGGAGAGTTGAATCATAAAATTCGAATTAAAGATATAGCTAAACTAGCAGGAGTTTCCGAGGGTACAGTTGACAGGGTTATTCATCAGCGAAGTGATGTATCTGCAAAAAGTCGGGAGGCAGTAACAAAAGTGTTGGAAGAAATGAATTACACTCCAAATATATTTGCACGTTCATTGGCTTCAAAAAAACAATACCGATTTGTCGGTTTATTTCCGGCTTATCAGGTTGGTGAATATTGGGATACTGTAGATAAGGGATTTAATCAGGCTGCGAAAGATTTTGTTCACCACAATGTTTATATTGAAAAAAAGTATTATAATCAATTTGATGTAAACTCTTTTCTGTCGGCATCAAATGAAATACTTGACAACAAACCAGATGCAGTTTTTATAGCACCTATTTTCAGAGATGAAACAATTTTATTCATAAATGAGTTATCTAAAAATAATATTCCGTTTTCATTTATTGATTCAATCATTGAAAATGCTGACTTCCTGACATATTATGGGCAAAATTCATTTAAAAGCGGTTATATTGCTGCAAAATTATTATTGAGTTCATTGCCTGAGGGTTCACAGATTTTAGTTATCAGAACGCATCGGAACGGATCAGTATCTAATCAGACGATTTCGAGAAATAAAGGCTTTATTGATTATATCAAAGAAAACGATTTAGAGAATAAACTGGAAGTAATTAACATTGGGTTTAATAATGAGGATGAGTTGGCTAATGGAGAAATCTTAAAGCAAGCTTTCCAGAATCATACTTCTATTAAAGCGGCAATAACATTTAATTCAAGAGTTTATCGTCTGGCAAAACACTTATCTTCTTTAAATCATTCAGATATCCGATTGATTGGTTATGACTTGTTGGAGCAAAATATTTCTTACTTAAAACAAGATGTAATCTCTTATCTTATTGCGCAACGACCCGAACAGCAAGCTTATCTTACCGTTCGTGATATGTGTCAGGAATTGATATTTAAGCAGGAAGTTAAAAAAATAAATTATGTTCCCATTGACATATTAATGAAAGAAAATATTGAAGATTATATTCATTTCAGAGAATAATAATTTTCACCATCAATAAAACACCTCAAATTCTATCCGGGAATTAGAAAAATCCGGTTTAGAAATTGGTGATTTCTTTTAGCATTATGATGTAGATGTATGAAGAAAATATCTACAAACATCATCTTGAACATTTATTTAATTTGTAAACTAAATATTATGAAGTTTCTAATGTATCAATAAGTATATTAGAAACTTTGTTTTATTGATCATGTATAAAAACGAAGTAAAATGAAAAACTTATTTGAGATTAAGAATCGGGTGGTGGTTATCACCGGTGGTACAGGTGTGCTGGGTAGTTGCATGGTGGAATACCTGGCTGAGCAAGGTGCAAAGGTGGCAGTACTGGCAAGAAATAAAGAAAACGGAGAAAAACTGGTAAATGGAATTAAGGCCAAAGGTTTTGAAGCTTTTTTTCTTCAATCGGATGTAAATGACAAAGTAATTCTGGAACAAAATGCTCAGGATATTGTAGCTAAATACGGTCGGATTGACGTGTTGATAAATGCTGCCGGCGGAAATATGGCCGGTGCTACTATCGGACCGGATAAAACGATTTTCGATCTGGATGTAGATGCCTTTAAAACGGTTGTTGATCTGAATCTTTTCGGAACTGTTATCCCTACCATGGTTTTTGCCAAGGTAATGACCGAACAAAAACAAGGGAATATCATCAATATATCATCCGAATCGGCTTTGCGCCCGTTGACTCGTGTGGTTGGATACGGTGCAGCCAAAGCTGCTGTTACCAATTTCACAAAGTATCTGGCAATTGAATTAGCAACCAAATACGGAGAAGGATTACGCGTGAATGCTATGGCACCCGGTTTTTTCATTTCCGAGCAAAACCGGAGTTTATTGACCAATCCCGATGGATCATTGACAGCAAGAGGTAATACTATTATTGCTCATACACCATTCGGACGTTTTGGCGAACCTGAAGAATTGCTTGGAACACTACACTGGTTGGCTAGCGATGCTTCTAAATTTGTTACCGGAACGCTTACAGTTGTGGACGGTGGATTTGATGCATTCTGCATTTAAAACAATAAGCGTTGAAAGACCACTCTTTCAGCTTGGTTTTACTATTATTTTTTTTAAACAAGACAAAATATAATCATAAAAAAATCCCTCGATAAGCTGGCACGAAATGAATATTTATCGTTTCTTTGTCAGTTTTCAGGGTCTTATTAATAGTATGTATTTATGTAAACAATCATGGAGATGGTACGGTCCAAATGATCCAGTATCACTATGGGATATTCGTCAGGCTGGTGCAACAGATATTGTTACGGCATTACACCAAATTCCCAATGGAGAAGTCTGGTCAGTAGAGGCTATTCAGGAAAGAAAAAAAATGGTCGCTGAAGCAGGTTTAATATGGTCGGTAGTGGAAAGTGTTCCGGTACACGAAGACATCAAAAAGCGAACCGGAAACTATAAACTGTACATTGAGAACTACAAGCAAACAGTTCGCAATCTGGCTGAATGTGGTATTTTTGTTGTTACCTACAATTTCATGCCTATTCTAGACTGGACCCGCACCGATTTGGCTTATACTATGCCCGACGGATCAAAAGCCCTGCGTTTTGAAATGGCTGCATTTGTAGCTTTTGACTTATACATTTTAAAACGGCCAAATGCAGAGAAAGAATATACACCTGAACAGATAACGAAAGCCAAAGTACGCTTTGAAGGAATGACTGAAGCGGACAAAGAAAAACTGACACGCAACATGATTGCCGGATTGCCGGGTGCTGAAGAAAGTTTTACGCTGGAACAATTTCAACAGGCTCTGAACACGTATGCCAACGTGGATGAAGAACAATTACGGAATAACCTATTCTATTTCATGAATGAAATAATTGCCGTGGCCGACGAAGTTGGTGTTCAAATGGCTATTCACCCTGATGATCCTCCACGGGCTATTTTAGGATTACCCCGTATTCTGAGCACAGCCGAGGATGTTCGCAAGCTTTTCGCAGCAGTGCCAAGTAAAGCGAATGGTTTATGTTTGTGCACAGGTTCCTTTGGTGTATCATCGGCAAACGATCTGACTTCTATGTTACGCGAATTTGGCGAACGCTTGTATTTTGTCCATTTTCGGAGTACCAAACGAAATACCGAAGGTGATTTTTATGAAGATAATCACCTGGAAGGGGATGTGGATATGTATGAAACCATGAAAGCCTTGCTGGAAGTACAGCAAACTTACAAACGTAATATCCCTATGCGTCCTGACCACGGACATCAGATGATTGATGATTTGCAGAAGAAAAGTAATCCGGGTTATTCCTGTATCGGAAGGTTGCGAGGCTTAGCCGAATTGCGTGGATTGCAAATGGGAATTTCCAAATCACTGTTTTAATTTAGTATTGGTTGAAAGGCAATTCTGCTTTTCAACCAATTTCAATTAAGATTGCAATTGCCGTACCTTATAGATTTCCTGACAGGATACAGAAACAAATCCGAATGACACACCATAGCTGTGTAGCCGAAGCTTTTTGTAATATTAATCTATTCTCTTTCTAACAAGCCGATCAAGATCCTGAGAAAACTCCAGCAATCAGGAAGTAATTTTTTCGGAAAACATCAACAAGTCTTTTGTTGTATGCGGCCTGCTGAGAAAAAATCCGGACTTATACATTACTCCATCGATACAGAATTCCGAACGGGCTATCTTCCTGAAGAATTTTACCTATTTCATCCCGAATTCAGATTAAATAGTTATTTTTGTTGATTCTGTCAGATTCCAAAATTCTGATACGGGTGCATTCTTACTTTTGATAAGTTGAATGTCGCTGCTAATTAACATACATAATTTAAGAAATAATATGGAAATAAATTGGGGTATTATTGGTTGTGGGAATGTAACCGAACTTAAAAGTGGACCGGCATTCAACAAGGTAGCACATTCAAAACTTGTCGCTGTAATGCGGCGTAATGCAGTTTTAGCTCAGGATTATGCACAAAGACATCATGTTTCCAAATTTTATTCCGATGCCACTGAACTAATCAATGATCCGGATATTAATGCCATTTATATAGCTACTCCGCCCGACACACATGCATCCTATGCCATACAGGCAATGAAAGCAGGGAAACCTGTTTATGTGGAAAAACCGATGGCTAGAAATACGGCAGAATGTAAGGAAATGATTCGGGTATCGGAAGAAACCGGAATACCTCTGTTCGTAGCCTATTACCGCCGTACACTTCCTGTTTTTCTGAAAGTTAAAGAGCTCATTGAAAACAATGCAATTGGCAGACCACTCACTGTCAATATAAAACTTCATAAAGCCTTTGGCGAGCAAGATCAGTATCCGAACGCACAACACTGGCATGTAAATCCGGAAATAGGAGGGGGAGGACATTTTTACGATCTGGCTTCTCATCAGTTTGATTATCTCGACTTCTTATTCGGACCGGTCACCGAAGTCAGTGAAATAGCTTCCAATATAGCCGGATATTACAAAGCCGAAGATACTGTTTCGGCTGTTTTTTCGTTTCAATCGGGCGTACAAGGGACAGGCAGTTGGTGTTTTGTGGTAGATAAAGCATCGGAAGAAGACTTTATTGAAATTACAGGCACAGATGCCAAAATCACGTTCCCTTGTTTTAACTTGGGTGAAGTAAAACTAACCACACAAAGTGGAACTGAGAGATTCACTTTTCAAAATCCCGAAAACATTTCATTTTTCCTGATAAAACAAGTGGTGGAAAGCTTACGAGGAAACAATAATTGTGTTAGTACAATGTATTCGGCAGCCCATACCAACAACGTATTGGAAAAAATTACAAAATCATATTACAGTATTTAAAGCACATAGCTAAATAATTATTCGGCTTGTAGAACACTATTGCGTTTTAAGTGTTTTAAGAACAAAAAAAGCGAGAGTAATTCTTCGATAGCTATCCATAAATACAACTTTATTCCATTTTATGGTTCAACTTAAAGAACAATGAAAATTATTATTGACGATAAAATTCCCTACATTCGGGGAGCATTCGAGAGTGTGGCTGAAGTTATTTATTTGTCCGGGGCCAAAACAACACCGGAAATTGTAAAAGATGCTGATGCCATTGTAACCCGTACCCGCACCATCTGTAATGAAAAATTGTTGAAAGGCTCTTCCGTAAAGTTTATCGCTACCGCTACCATTGGTTACGATCATATTGATACCGATTATTGCAATAGAGCCGGAATTAAGTGGACTAATGCGCCTGGTTGTAATTCTAAATCCGTAGAACAGTATATTGCTTCTGCACTGATGGTTTTAGCTAAAAAAAAACAACTCCGGTTGAAAAATTTGTGCATCGGCATAGTAGGAGTGGGCAATGTAGGGCGCAAAGTGGCCCGAATTTGTGAATTATTGGGTATGACTGTATTGCTGAATGATCCTCCACGTCAACGTGCCGAAAGGGAAAATGCGTTTGTAAGCTTAGCACAAATAAAACATCAGGCCGACATTATTACGTTGCATGTTCCGCTGAATATAAAAGGAAAAGATGCTACCTATCATCTGGGAAATGAAGTATTCTTTTCAGACCTCAAACGAAATCCGATACTTCTGAATTCATGCCGGGGCGAAGTAATTGAAACTAATGCTCTGAAAAAAGCATTACAGGCCGGACAAATCTCCGATTTTATCTGCGACTGTTGGGAAAATGAGCCTAATATTGATCTGGAATTATTGGCTATGACCGAACTTGCCACGCCACATATTGCCGGTTATTCCAAAGATGGAAAAGCAACCGGAACACAGATGAGTGTACGGGCAATAAGTGATTTTTTTGGATTGGGACTGAACAACTGGTCGCCTTTTGGGGTTGAATTACCGACAAATTCAAACATCAAACTGGATGGTTCGGAATTGAGTGAACAGGAAATTATTTCAGCAGCAATTCTTCATACCTACGATATCCGGAATGATGATGCAGCTTTCAAAAAAAATCCTGCTCTTTTTGAGCAACTTCGTGGTGATTATCCTACTCGTCGTGAATTCCCTGCTTTTACCGTAAGAGCTCAAAACACAGAGGAAGCAACTCTGGATAAATTGAAAGAATTAGGCTTTAAAATTTAAAATTATACAACATAGAAACCATTCTATGTACCAAAAATAAACAACAAAATATTTAAATACAATTTTATGAAACAAAAGGCAGATATTGGACTTATCGGGTTGGCCGTTATGGGTGAAAACCTTGCTTTAAATATGGAAAGCAAAGGTTTCACGGTGGCTGTTTACAACAGAACCGTTCCGGGAATAGAAGAAGGAGTTGTCGACAGATTTATCAATTCGCGTGGCGCCGGAAAAAATTTCATAGGCTCTGATGATATGGCTGAATTTGTAAAATCGATAGCCGCTCCCCGTAAAGTATTTATGATGGTAAAGGCAGGCAAACCTGTTGATGAACTGATAGAACAACTTATTCCGCTACTCGAACCGGGCGATATTATTATTGACGGTGGAAATTCACATTACCCCGACACTACCCGCAGAACAAACTATGTTGAGAGCAAAGGTTTTCTTTTTGTTGGCACCGGAGTTTCGGGTGGAGAAGAAGGAGCCCTGCTGGGCCCATCCATGATGCCCGGAGGTTCTCCTGCTGCCTGGCCGGCTGTAAAAGAAATCTTTCAATCTATTTCTGCTAAAGTGGAAGATGGAACACCTTGTTGCGACTGGGTGGGTGAAGGTGGTGCCGGACACTTTGTGAAGATGGTACACAATGGCATTGAATATGGCGATATGCAAATAATCAGCGAAGCTTATCAGGTAATGAAAGATTTGCTGGGATTAAGTGCCGACGAAATGCACGAAGTGTTTAAGGAATGGAACAAAGGTGATCTGGATTCCTACCTAATAGAAATTACAGCTGAAATACTTGCTTTTAAAGATGAAAAAGGCGAACCTCTGGTTGAAAAAATACTTGACAGTGCCGGACAAAAAGGAACCGGAAAGTGGACAGCTGTTACGGCTCTCGATTTTGGTATTCCATTGACATTGATTGGCGAGTCGGTATTTGCCCGTTGCCTGTCGGCTCAGAAAGATTTGCGTGTATTGGCCTCAAAAACCATTGCAGGCCCTGAAGCCAAGTTTAACGGTGATAAAGCTCAACTGATTTCCGACCTGAAAGATGCATTGTTTGGAGCCAAAATCATTTCGTATGCACAGGGTTATAACCTGATGAAAGAAGCAGCCAATGAGTACAAATGGAATCTCAACTACGGAGGTATTGCTTTGATGTGGCGTGGTGGATGTATTATCCGCTCGGTATTCTTAGCTGATATCAAAAAAGCATTTGATACAAATCCCGATCTCGAAAATCTGTTGCTTGATCCTTATTTCAAAAATGTTGTTGAAAAAGCGCAAGCCGGATGGCGTCGTGTATGTGCTGCTGCGTTGACTAGCGGAGTGCCTGTACCTGCTTTGACTTCAGCTCTTTGTTATTTCGACGGATTACGCACTGAACAATTGCCTGCCAACTTATTGCAAGCACAACGTGATTACTTTGGAGCGCATACTTACGAACGTGTGGATAAACCACGTGGCGAATTTTTCCATACCAACTGGACTGGCAGGGGAGGAAATACTTCTTCTACAACCTATCAGGTTTAAGTTTGAGACTGATTGATACAAAAAAGTCTGATTCTGAATTAAACAGAATCAGACTTTTTTGTATCTCTGAAATTCTGATTGCCACTTGCAATTCAACTGTCTGTATAAGTAGAACTTTTATTATGTAAAATAATCTTTATTATTCGTCAGGTCATAAAATAAAGTATATATTTGCACTTAGTTATCGAAAGTTTAAACCCTGAATTTAATTAGTCTTATGTCTGATAATGATAAGTTCATCGATAGTGAAATCTGGTTTGAAAATAATAAGGATTTCTTTCCTCCTGAGTTTTTAGAAAGCATGGAAATGGCTATGGATACACTCTCATTTTATTTTCACACATACGAAAATACAATGAAAGAATTGCGCCCTCAGCTTCGTGATTTGATGATCAAACAATTCCCTGTTCTCAAAACAGACACCCGTCCGGTGGTACTACAAGCAATCAATGATGTAATCGAAAACTCGGGCCGTTTTATACTTTTCAAATTGTATAATCTGATGCTGGATCAAAAAAATGGGATTAATTTGCATAAGAAATATACTAATTTTGATGATTTACTGGAACTACACGTTCGTCCTCGTAAGCCACATTCTATTGATATTTCCTTTTATGATTTTATTCCACAACTTTCTTCTGAAAGAAAAAAGGAACTGGTCAATGAATTAAATGAAAAGGAACTTCTGAATATTAAGCGGAATGAGCGGAGAAAATTTTATTTTTTTAATTTGATTCAAAAATGTATTTTTAAATACTATCCGGAGATACAGAAACTGGATGAAGATGGATGGAGTGTATATGCTATTCATGTGGGTATGGAATATGAACATTATCGTGATGAATGTATTCGTATTGAAAAACTTATCAAAAGTAAATTGCCTGAATAGGATTTAAATATTCATCCATCTGCTTATAAATAATAAGACCTCCCGGTGATAATCGGGAGGTCTTATTATGAAGTCATCTTGACTTTTTGTTTTGTTTAATTTTTTTGAATAATATGATCATGAATGCTATGTAATTGAAGCTTTTCCAGCTAGAAACAGTAACATCAAATCTATTTAATAAAGATCTAAAACTATCCATCCATGCATT
>JAATGT010000321.1 GCA_015654525.1 Bacteroidales bacterium | reverse complement strand
TAGCAGCTTCGGCAGGAGTCTGGAACAATGGTCCCATGTCCACGTCAAATCCACAATCGGCATAACCTGTAGCTACTACTTTAGCACCACGATCGTGACCATCCTGACCCATTTTAGCGATCATAATACGAGGACGACGACCTTCTTTCTTGGCAAATTTCTCTGTCAATTCACAAGCTTTGATAAAGCTTGCATCGTTTTTAGTTTCTGATGAGTACACGCCTGAAATTGTTCTGATTGTTGCTTTATAACGTCCTGCAACTGCTTCGCAGGCATCTGATATTTCGCCTAGTGAAGCACGCAAACGAGCAGCTTCAACGGCAAGTTCCAGTAAGTTACCTTTTCCGGTTTTTGCACATTCGGTAATAGCTGCCAATGCTTTTTGAACATCAGCTTCATTACGGTTAGCACGCAGTTGTTTCAAACGTTCGATTTGTTGAACGCGAACCGCTGTGTTGTCCACTTCCAAAATGTCGATTGGAGCTTCTTTTTCCAAACGATATTCGTTAACGCCGATAATCTTTTGTGAACCGGAGTCGATACGAGCCTGAGTACGTGCAGAAGCTTCTTCGATACGCATTTTTGGAATACCGGTTTCGATAGCTGCAGCCATACCACCAAGTTTTTCAACTTCTTCGATCAACGCCCAGGCTTTTTCTGCCAATTCGTTAGTCAACGATTCAACATAATAAGAACCGGCCCATGGGTCAACCTCTTTCGTAATGTTTGTTTCTTGTTGAATATAAATCTGAGTATTACGTGCAATACGAGCTGAGAAATCTGTTGGCAATGCAATAGCTTCATCCAACGCATTGGTGTGAAGCGATTGTGTGTGACCCAATGCAGCAGCCATAGCTTCGATACAAGTACGACCAACATTGTTGAACGGATCTTGTTCGGTCAATGACCAACCTGAAGTTTGCGAGTGCGTACGCAATGCCAACGATTTTGGATTTTTAGGGTTGAATTGTTTTACGATTTTTGCCCACAACATACGTGCAGCACGCATTTTGGCAATTTCCATGAAGTGATTCATACCGATAGCCCAGAAGAATGACAAACGTGGAGCGAACGAGTCGATATCCATACCTGCATTTACTCCAGCACGAAGATATTCAAGTCCGTCGGCCAGGGTATAAGCTAACTCAATATCGGCTGTTGCTCCGGCTTCCTGCATGTGATAACCCGAGATAGAAATAGAGTTGAACTTAGGCATCTTTTGAGAAGTAAACTCAAAGATATCAGCAATAATCTTCATCGAGAATTTTGGTGGGTAAATATAGGTATTACGTACCATGAATTCTTTCAAAATATCGTTCTGGATTGTTCCTGCCATTTCTTCCAGCTTAGCACCTTGTTCTAAACCTGCATTGATATAAAATGCAAGGATAGGAAGTACCGCCCCGTTCATAGTCATAGAAACCGACATCTTATTCAATGGAATACCATCGAATAACACTTTCATATCTTCAACCGAGCAGATTGATACACCCGCTTTACCAACGTCACCAACCACACGTTCGTGATCAGCATCGTAGCCACGGTGTGTAGCTAAGTCGAAAGCAACCGAAAGACCTTTCTGACCGGCAGCGAGGTTACGACGATAAAATGCATTTGATTCTTCGGCGGTAGAGAATCCGGCATATTGACGGATTGTCCAGGGTTGCATGGCGTACATTACTGAGTAAGGTCCGCGCAAGTAAGGGGGAAGTCCGGCAGCATAGTTCAAATGCTCCATACCTTCCAAATCATCTTTTGTATAAAAAGGCTTTACCGGAATTAACTCGGCAGTAAGCCAGCTGCTGTCAGCCTGCTTTGTAGTAGAAGCTGCAACGTTTTTAATATCTATATTTTTGAAATCTATTCTCATGTTCTTTTAATTTAGCCCCACCAAACCTCCCCCAAGGGGAGGCTAATGAGCATGTTTAGTCTATTTAATTTTATAGAATAAGCTCTCTGTTCCCCCTTTTGGGGGTAGGGGGCTTTTAGATTCCCAATTTTGAATTGAATTGTTTCAGCATATCAAGCACATTGGTTTTTACATTTACGAAATATTCAATTCCAATAGCTTTCAAGTCATCTGTACAAGCAGGAGCTCCTGCAACAACAAATTCGGCTTTGCCCTTAGCCAGTGCATAAGCAGCTGGTGCAAGTTCAGCATATTCATCGTCGCTCGAACAAAGAACAATAATATCCGCTTTAGCATCCAAAGCCGCTTTTACGCCTTCTTCCACTGTAGCGAAACCAAGATTATCTACAACTTCGTAACCTGCACATGCAAAGAAGTTGCAAGAAAATTGAGCACGAGCCAAGCGCATAGCCAAACTACCAATTGTCAACATAAACGCTTTTGGACGTTTAGCAGCACCTTCGGTAGCGAAACGTAATGCTTCAAATTCTGCAGCACCTCGAACCGGCAATAACTTTTCTGTTCCACTGTGCGCGCAACCGCAATCTGCAGTTTCTGTAACTTGTACTTTGGCTGCAGCTGCTTCATTGAAGTTAGGAAACTGATTAGTTCCTAACAATACTTCACGACGACTGGAAACTGATTTCAAGCGACTGGTAGCAGTAGCTTTTACAGCTTGCTGAACAGAACCGGAAGCAACAGCAGTAAAGAAACCACCTTTATCTTCCACTTCAAGGAATAATTTCCAGGCTTGAGCAGCAATTTCGTTAGTCAATGTTTCAATATAATATGAACCGGCAGCAGGGTCGGTCACTTTATCGAAATGAGATTCTTCTTTTAATAATAATTGTTGGTTACGGGCAATACGTTCCGAAAAGTCATCGGCTTGTTTGTAAATAACGTCATAACCAAGAACGGTCAATGAATTTACACCACCCAAGGTAGCACTCATCGATTCGGTTTGAGTACGAAGCATATTTACGTTCGCATCAAAGACTGTTTTGTTGAAAGTAGATGTTTCGGCATGAACGCGCATTTTGGCTGCACATTTGCAAATACCGTTTACAGTGCTTTTGCAATCGTCTTTTTTACAAACCGGTTGGTAAGCATCAACAATCTTTGCCCACAGTAAGCGTGCAGCACGGAATTTGGCAATCTCCATAAAGTAGTTGCCACCAACACCAAAGTTGAATTTTATTTTTTTAGCAGCTAATGAAGTATCTACTCCGGCTTCCACCATCATCGACAGATATTCATTACCCCAAGCTAACGCATAACCCAATTCCTGAGCAATAAAAGCACCGGCATTGTTTAAGGTAGTAGCATTAACACCAATCACGCGGTAGAAAGGTAAACCCGCAGCAGCTTCGATAGTCGCTTTTGCTTTTGTTACAATTTCTTCTTTTGTAAGCTCTTTACCTGTTTGCAACATGCGGTTCAACGGATCGAAGTTGATAGAACCCTGCAGTGCTTTTGGATCGTAACCTTTAGATTTAAAGTAATCAGTCAGGATAGTTGCCAGAGTGGCAGCTGCACTAACACAAATACCAAAGTTAAGTTCTACGCAATCGGCAGCAATGCCTTCCAGCAATGTAGCGATATAACCGGCACTTAACTCTTCTTTTTTCAATTTGAAACCTAGCGAGTTGACGCCTTTGAACAAAATGTCCAATGCTTTGGCATTGGCATCCTTTGCTGATTCTACCACGATGTCCTGACGGATAAGCCATTCGTTGTCGGCCTTAGTTCCACGAACATAAGGAAAAACACCAGGTGCTGAATCTTTTGTTTCGAGGGATGTAATGTCCTCAGCACGATAGAAAGGCATCACGTTGAAACCTTCATTAGTTTTCCAAACAAGCTTTTTGTTGAAGTCAGCTCCCTTGAGGTCGACTGTGACTTTTTCCATCCATTTTTCAGTACTAACGGGTGGAAAATCAGCCAATAAATTCAATTTTTTTTCTGCCATAATATAGTTTGATTATCGAAATTTCTAAGCGACTGCAAAATTACTACTTTCTGTTGAGTTACAAGAATTTTTTACGAATGAATTAAAGAAAAATTTCGGTAATCAGATTTTGTTCTATTTAAAGAAGTTCAATTCTCGCAGAAAACTTGCAGAAAAACACATTGTTAGTGAATATATTTTTTATCTTTGCAGAAACAATTCGTCAATATTAACCCAATTATTACTATTTATCATGATAAACGAAACTATTGATAAGGAACCGACAGCAAGCCCCCGGTTAGACATTTCAGCAGAAACAGAATCGTACTTAAAAACATCGGCGAAATGGGGCTTCTTTTTAGCCGTAATGGGTTATATCTTCATCTTTATTCTTGTTGTAATTGGTATTGTTCTTTTTGTATTGTCAACAATACAACATGAATATTCGGATTTTCAAAACCTCCCATTTCATTTTCCATTTGTAATGGTTGGTATTATGTATTTAATAATGGCAACACTTTATTTCTTCCCATCATTCAACCTGATGAAATTTGGGGATAAAATCAAATTTGCATTTGAAAACAATGATCAGGCAGCATTGGACGAAGGACTGAAGAATTTGAAACGGTTATTTATGTTTTTCGGTATTTTGACCATTGTAACTATTTCGGCTTACATTATTGCAATTCCAACGATGATTATACTCAACATCTCACAAACCTTGGTTCATTAGTTGTTTTAAAATACAGGAAGGCGGAATGTGTCGTTCCTTTTTTTGTATTGGTTGACCGTCATTTGTATTAAGTAACTTTTTAAAATAAGCTGTATCTTTACAATTCCAACAAGTAAATATTTATACTCAAAATGAAAAAACTCAAAAATCTCGTTCTTGTTCTGATTGCCGCATTTGTTCTGGTTTATATACAACTGCCAACAGTAAATTACGGATTCACCGGATTTGCTGTTTTACTCATGATTTTAATTGGAATCTGGATATTGTTGAATAACCCGTTCAGTATTATTCAGGGGCAAAACAATGTTCCTAAACTAAAAATAGGCAACCCCGGCACTATATCGTTTATTCTGTTGGCCGTATTGTTTGTATATATTACGGTAGTTCCGGCACTTACCAGCTGGGCATTGCTTCGCACCAATGAGTATCGCGGTTTGATTGGAAAAGTAGAGACGGAATCCAACTTATCCAGCCACATGCTACCTATCTCTATTGAGAAAATAAGGGTGGTAGATCAGTCCTTGGCACAATTGCTGGGCGACAAAGTGCTTGGGTCGCAGTCGGCACTGGGAAGCCAGGTCACGCTGGGTACATTTAATATACAGAAAGTGAACAACGATTTGTATTGGGTGGCTCCGCTGCTACATTCCGGCTTTTTTAAATGGCAGAAAAACATGCAGGGCACTAACGGATATGTGATGGTAAATGCCTGCAACGAGCGCGATGTGAAACTCGTTCAGGAAATAGGAGGTAAAAAAATATACATCAAATATCAATCGGAAGCTTATTTTTTCGATAATCTCGAACGTTATTTGTATTTCCACGGGTATTGGAATGTTGGTTTAACTGATTATTCATTTGAAATTGATGATGCGGGAACTCCTTATTGGGTGGTGACAAAATATAAAAAGACCATTGGCTTTGCGGGAGATGAAGCGCATGGAACAGTGATTGTAAACGCTCAGACTGGTGAGATAAAAGAATATTCTGTTGACAATACTCCGAAATGGGTAGACCGTATTCAACCGGGCGAATTTATTGAAACACAACTTAACGATTGGGGAAATTATGTAAAGGGCTACTGGAATTTTTCCAACGAAGGTAAACTCAAAATTACAGAGGAAGTTTCGATGGTATATGGCGAAGATAATAATGCTTATTGGTACACCGGATTAACTTCAGTGGGTGCCGACGAGTCGACAGTGGGTTTTGTGCTGGTAAACACCAGAACGAAAAAAGCGGTGTGGTATAAACAAAGTGGTGCCACGGAAAGTGCTGCTCAGAACTCGGCAAAAGGCAAAGTACAGGAAAAAGGATTTTCAGCTTCTATGCCGATACCTTATAATATCAATAATATTCCAACCTATGTGATGACATTGAAGGACAACGGTGGGCTGGTGAAAATGTATGCCATGGTAGCCATCGAAGATTATACCATTGTGGGTGTTGGCAATAGTTTGCGCGAAGCATTGATGGCTTATAAAAATGCTTTTAATCAGTCTGGCAATAAGATCAGTACAAAAAGTAAGACAGAGAAAAATCTGATCAAATCTGTTATTACCCGCATAAACGGTGATGTGAAAAACGGTAACACCTATTATTATTTCACGTTGCGTAACTTCCCGAAAATTTTTATCGGCTCTACGCAGATATCGAATGATTTTCCGTTGACTAACTTGGGTGACAGTGTTTATATAACGTTCGACAACGACAATCAGGATGTAATAGATATTTCTTCGTTTAAGAATAAGAACATAGGCAAATAAAAAAGCACATTAGTATCGTTCACCCTGAACAGATCAGTGACAGGATGATTATCAACTAAATGAATATGCTGTTTCGGAATAAACCGGAGCAGCATATTTTTTTTATTACGTTTTGATGACATTTTTATTATGAATAAATTTCTTAAACTCAATGGATGTTTTACCTTTGCAAATCAAATTTAATTATTGGCTTTACTTAACAAAGCATTGCACTATATAAGGTATCATCATGAACTTCAAACAACGCATTCCAAGAACTATACGGCAGTTTTTTCAATTATATCTGACGGTTTTAGCTATTTTTTCTTTTTTTCGCCTTATATTATTTATCACCCAAACAGACAGAATAGATGCTTCGGTAGACAAAGCAGATATTCTCATGGCTTTTCTCATGGGAATACGTTTCGATTTGGTGATTTCAGGCTATGTTCTTATTTTACCGTTTTTCATACTGGCGATACTTTCGTTTTTCAAAAGAACTTTCCCGACGGTAAACAAGGTGCTGTTTTATTTCATTTATATTGTTTTCTCCATTGCATTTTTAATTTGTGCCATTGACATTCCTTATTTCAAGCAATTCTTTTCCCGTTTTACCATTACGGGGTTTGAGTGGTTGGACAGCCCGAAGTTTGTATTTAAAATGGTGGTGGAAGAACCACGTTATTGGCTTATAATGATTCCGTTTATATTCTTTATATTTGTGTTTTACAAAGCCTTTAAACGAATCATTTCCAACTCACGCGAGACATCGCCTCTGGCTCTTGCATCTAAAATAGGATTATATATACTTTGTCTGGGACTTATGTTTGTGGGTATCCGTGGACGGGTTGAAAAAAAATCACCGATACGCGTTGGCACTGCTTATTTTTGCAACAATCCGTTTCTGAATCAACTGGGATTGAATCCTAACTTTACACTTATCAGAAGTTACCTGGATAGTAAAGAAGCGCGTAATAAAACCGTGACTTTGATGGACGATAAAGAAGCTGTGGCTAATATGCAACGATACCTCAACATACAGCATCCGGACAAAAATTTGCCTCTGCTCCGGTTACGGAATGAGGGGAAGGTGAAGCCCAACAGATACAATGTAGTGCTGGTAATCATGGAAAGTATGAGCGCTGCCAAAATGGAGCGTGGCGGAAATCCGAATCATCTCACACCTTTTTTGGATAGCCTTTCGCATCAGGGCTATTATTTCGACAACACATATACCGCCGGCATTCATACTTTCAACGGTATTTTTAGTTCCATATTTTCGATGCCTGCTTTGTATCGCCAGCATCCGATGAAGGAGAGTGCGATTATGAAGTACCACGGTATGTTCAGTACCTTGAAAGCAAAGGGTTATTCTACCGCCTACTTTACCACACACGACGGGCAGTTTGACAATGTGGAAGGTTTTTTGAAAGCTAACGACTGCGAAACGGTTATATCGCAAGCCAACTATCCGTTGGATAAAATAAAGACGACACTGGGCGTACCGGACGATTATTTGTTTGAATATTCGATGCCGGTATTAAATAAGCTGAGCGAAAAAAACAAACCCTTTGTGGCTACGTTTATGACTGCCAGCGACCATGGTCCGTATTATATACCCGACTATTTTAAACCCCGAAACACGGAAGTAAAAAAGCAAATTACCGAATTTGCCGACTATTCACTCCGGAGATTTATCCAATTGTCGTCGAAACAAAAATGGTTTAAAAATACGATCTTTGTATTTATTGCCGACCATGGAGCACCGATGGATAATACTTACGACATAGCGCTGGACTACAACCATGCACCACTGCTGTTTTATGCTCCTAACATTATTAAAAGCCCGAAGACAATTGATTGTATGGCCGGGCAGATTGATGTATTCCCGACTATTATGGGATTGTTGAAACAGCCTTATGCCAACAATACATTGGGAATTGACCTGCTCAACGAAAAGCGCCCCTACATTTTCTTTAATGCCGACGATAAATATGGCGTAATAGATCATAACTGGTTGCTGATAGCGAAAACAGATGGTTCAAAAGGACTTTACAAATACAAAAACAAAGATACCCGAAACTATGCAGCTCTGTACAAGGATACGGTGGACAAGATGAACACTTATGCAAAGTCCAACCTGCAAACGTTTCAGTATATGATTTTGAAAAAGAAACAGTAAATTGCCATTTACTCAAAGAAAACGCGCAATGCAGAAGTCTCTCTGTAGGTTGCGCGTTTTTTATTTTATGTTTAACAGATTACATAGTTAACTTTGCAGATTACATAGTTTGCTCGACAACTTACAAAATTGATTTGATAACTTGCATAGTCCGCTCAACAGATTATATAGTTAACTTTACAATTTACATTGCTTGCTGGACAATTTACAAAGTTGATTTGACAACTTACATAGCCAGCTTAACAGATTGTAAAGTAAACTTTACAAGTTACATTACTTGCTCGACAACTTACATAACCCGCTTTGCAATTTACATAGTCAACTCAACAGATTACAAAGTAAACTTTACAGCTTACATTGCTAGCTCAATAACTTATATAGTAAACTTTGCAAGTTATATGATTCGCTCAGCAACTTACATAGTGAACTCAATGGGTTGCATGACTAACTTTACAAATTTCATAGTTTGCCCGGTAAGGTTAGGATTTCAGTTGGAAAAGGGTTAACTTTGCACACGATTTTTAAGCATAAAATGATATGACAACAAAGATAGTAATTGTAGGACTTGGTGGAGTAGGAGGGTATTACGGTGGAATGTTGGCAAAAAAGTATGCCGATAATCCGGACGTTGAAATCTATTTTGTGGCACGTGGTGCGCATCTGAAAAAGATGCAGGAAAATGGCCTGACACTGATTACCGAAACGGGTACTTTTCAGGTTCACCCAACGCTGGCTACCGATAAGGTGACGGAAATAGGAACGGCGGATTATATAATCATGACTCCGAAAAGTTACGATCTGGATAGTACGGTGGAACAGATAAAACCGATGGTTGGAGCATCAACGGTGATTCTACCTCTATTGAATGGTATTGATAATTCGGATCGTATACGTGCACTGTTGCCGGGTACGGAAGTATGGCAGGGCTGTTGTTACATTGTGGGTCGGTTGAATGCGCCGGGTGTGGTGGAAAGTTCGGGCAATGTACACCGGTTTCAGTTTGGCTATGAACATCAGCAAACCGACGAGCGTTTGCGAGCTTTCGAACAGCTATTGAAAGCTGCGGATATCGATGCCTATTATCACGAGAACATTATGCATGTGATCTGGACTAAGTTTTTCTTTATCTCGGCCACAGCTTCACTAACATCTTATTTCGATGTTAGCTTTGGTGCTTTGTTGACTGATGAAACCCGAAAATCTACTTTACTGAGCGTATTGGAAGAACTGCTGGCAGTGGCCAATGCCGAAGGAGCCGGAATTGATCGTACGGTGATTGATAAAGTGGTTCATCAGTTGGAAAAACTACCGTTTGAAACCACGGCATCGATGCACAGCGACTTTAAAGCCGGAAAGAATACTGAAGTTCACGGGCTCACCGGAAGTGTGGTGAAACTGGGTAAAAAGAATGGTATTGCAACGCCAACGTACGACAAAGTGTACCGGGAGTTATGTTCGCGAATGAAGAACTAAGTTTGTTATAAGTTGGCTCAAAAAATAACATTATTGGTACAAATTGTTTAGCTTTGTGTTTGATAGAATATGTATTTCAATTATAAAGCTAAAATATGGATCATTTCAACTATGGTGTTGTTGGTAATTGTCGTTCAGCCGCTCTGATTTCTGATAGAGGAAGTATAGACTGGTTTTGCTTCCCGGATTTTGATTCACCTTCCATTTTTGCTAAATTATTAGATGAGGATAAAGGCGGATGTTTTGCTTTTGTTGTCGATAGTCATTATACTGTTTCGCAAAAATACATTGAGCACACCAATATCTTGTCAACTACTTTTAATTCCATCGAAGGTGGTTTTGAAGTGATTGATTTTATGCCTTTGTATCGCATTGATCAACAACAGGAATATTTTCAACCTCCCGAAATCTACAGACTTATCCGCTTAAAACATGGAACTCCGCGCTTTCGGGTGGAGTTCCGTCCGGCATTGAATTATGCGCGCGACAAAGTGAACTATAAAATGCAACCGGATTATGTGAAGGTATTTTCGGTTCAAAACGAAATTGATTCGGTTTATTTGTATTCCGGACTTGATTTTGAGAAGATTCTGAAAGGCGATGAGTTTGTTCTGATTCGGGATGAATTTCTGTTGCTATCCAATAACCAAAAACTGATTAAAATAGATCACAACCGGGTGGATTTAGAGTTTCAGCGAACCCGGGTTTACTGGTTAAACTGGGCTAACCGCTCAAAAAAATACACGCTCTACAACGATATTATAGAACGAAGCGTACTGGTGTTGAAGCTGATGTCGTATCAACGTTCAGGTGCCGTGTTGGCTGCTCTGACAACCAGCATGCCGGAATCGATAGGGCAAAGCCGGAACTGGGATTATCGTTTCTGCTGGCTTCGCGATGCATCCATGTCCATCGAAACCTTGCTATTTGTAGGGCATCAGGGCACGGCAAAGCGGTTTATGAATTTCATCAAGAATATTCTTAAAACAAAATCCGATATTTTTCAGATCATGTATGGAATTCGCGGCGAGCGAATTTTGACAGAAATTGAGCTTCCACATCTGAGTGGGTATAAAAATTCGCGTCCGGTGCGGGTTGGTAACGATGCTTATCATCAAAAACAAAATGATTCGTTTGGTTATCTGATGGACGTTATTTATCAGTATTATCGTTATTTTCCGGGTACGTTGGACGAAATAGAAGACATGTTTGAAGTCGTGAAAAACATGGCGAAAACTGTGACCGATGACTGGGGAAAGCCGGACAAAAGTATCTGGGAAATTCGAGGAAACGAACAACATTTTGTGTCTTCGAAAATTATGTGCTGGGTAGCTATGGACAGAGCTGTTAGTATTGCCAAGTTACTTTACAAAGAAGATTTGGCTACAAGGTGGTCGGTAGTGGCCGAAGCTATTAAAAAGGATGTGCTAGCCAAAGGATGGAAAGAAGATATTCAGAGTTTTTCGCAAACTTATGAAAATACAGACCTTGACTCGTCGCTGTTATTGATGGAAACTTATGGTTTTATAACGCCTCAGGATGAACGTTACCGCAAAACAGTTGAAGCCATCTACAATTCATTGCAATATAAGGGTCTGATGTTTCGATATAATAATACGGACGATTTTGGTATCCCTACATCAGCATTTACCATTTGTACTTTTTGGATGATCCGTGCATTGTTTGTTATCGACCGGCAGGAAGAGGCGCGTGCGATGTTTGATGAAATGATTACGTATTCCAATAATCTGGGTCTGTTTAGTGAAGACCTCGATTTTGAAACAAAAAGTCAGTTGGGAAACTTTCCGCAAGCTTATTCGCACCTGGCTTTAATTAATACAGCCCGCCTTTTTGCCGATGCTGAAGAGGTTTCGAGATTTATTAAACCTTGAAGAACAAAGAACAAAGAACAAAGAGGAAAGAGGAAAGAGGAAAGAGGAAAGAACAAAGAGGAAAGAGGAAAG
>JAATGT010000347.1 GCA_015654525.1 Bacteroidales bacterium | reverse complement strand
GGAGTTATTGTCGGCAGAAATCAGGAAACTTTAGATAGTGCTGTGGCTCAGCTTGGCGATAACTTTATAGCCATAAATGCCGACGTAACTAACCTTGCCGACCTGGAAAGAGTGTTTGCAGCAACAGCTGAAAAGTTTGGTAAAATAGACGTGATCGTAGCCAATGCGGGTGCCGGAGCGGTAGGAACAGTAGCGACTTTTGACGAAGCCGCGTTTGACCAGGCCATTGATCTGAACCTGAAAAGTGTTTACTTCACGGTTCAGAAAGCATTACCACATATGAATGATGGTGGTTCTATTATTTTGATCGGGTCAAATGCTGCACATCGGGCATATGCGAATTTTACGCTTTATGGTGCTGCAAAAGCGGCTGTGATCTATTTAGCCAAAGGATTTTCAAGCGACCTTTTAGATAGAAAGATCAGGGCAAATGTCATCACACCAGGCACAACAGATACACCCGCATTTGACAAGTTTGTTCCAGCAGAACAAATGGAAGCTGTGAAAAAACACTTTGCAGATCAAATGCCGATAGGCAGGATTGGGCAACCATCTGACATTGGTAAAACAGCGGTTTTCCTGGCTTCTGATGATTCTTCGTTTATGCTTGGTGCTGAACTACTTGTTGATGGTGGTCTAACCTATTTGTCGCCAGCTAAATAATTGAACGCACGCTAGCGCGAGTAATAGCTCGTGCCATTAAATAATTAAAACAATTTTAAAAATGAGTAAATTAGAAAACAAAGTAGCGATAGTTACCGGAGCACCAAAAGGAATAGGTGCATCTATTGCAAAACACTTTGCGGCAGAAGGCGCAAAGGTAGTTGTGAATTATGCTTCAAGCAAAGAAGCAGCAGACAGAGTAGTTAAGGAGATAACCGACAATGGAGGTATAGCCATTTCGGTACAGGCTGATGTATCGAAAGAAGCCGATGTAATCAGGCTGTTTGAAGAAACAAAGAAGGCATTCGGCACGTTGGATATTTTAGTAAACAACGCAGTCTTTCAGCAATACCTACCTATTGAACAGGCATCGGTAGAAGCTTTTCATCAACATTTCAACGTCAATGTTTTAGGGCCAATACTTACTATTCAGGCATCTTTGAAACTGTTTGGCGATAAGGGTGGCAATATCATCAATATCAGTTCGGGTGCCAGTAAAATGCCGATGGCGGGAGTCTCGTTATATTCTGCAACTAAAGCGGCAATAGATGCCATAACAATTTCTTTGTCGAAAGAACTGGGTGCAAAAAACATTCGTGTCAACTCAATTTTGCCGGGTGCTACCGAAACAGAAGGTGCAAGTAGTGCGGGCGTCACTACCGGCAGTGAGGCAGAAACAATGTTTGTTGCCAATACACCGCTTGGTCGTAGAGGTCAGCCCGAAGATATTGCCAAAGCTGCTGTATTTCTTGCTTCCGATGATGCAGCGTGGATTACCGGAGAGGCAATTTCAGTTTCGGGTGGTATGTATGGTTTTTAAATTAAAAATATTATGACTGATAAAATAGAAAACAAAGTAGCGAGCTACGCAATTATCGGCTTCGGCAAAATCGGGCAGGCTCTGGCTAAGACGTTTGCCCGCAAGGGCATCGAAGTATCCGTTGCAACCACGCGCGACCCGAAAAGCTTTGCAGTCAATGCGACTGCGATCGGACCCACGATCATTCCCACAACACTATCGGAAGCGGTCAAAGCGGACATCCTCTTTTTGGCTGTTCCTTTTGGGTTGCACCCGGATGTCGCGAAGGCACTGCCCACCTGGCAGGGGAAGACCATCGTCGATGTGACCAATGCCTACGGCGTGTCCTCTGAAGAGTTGGGAGGACAACCTTCCGCCAGTGTCGTCGCGCAGGCCTTTACCGACGGTAGACTGGTTAAGGGCTTCAACCATTTGATCGCTGCCATTCTTGAACAAGATCCGGCCGTACATGGTGGCAGAAGAGTTGTGTTTCTGGCGAGCGACGATGACGCTGCCGCAGCGGAGATTGCTGAACTTGCGGAAAAACTTGGTTTCTCCCCGATCAAACTTGGCGGACTTTCGGAAGGCGGACTGCTTGTGCAAGCACGCGGAAATAGCTGGGGTCAATTGATTTTTAAGGACTTGGTTAAGTTCGACTGATGAATCGTGATCGCAAATTTCGATGCGATCCTGCCTCGTGAACAAAGGGAATCACCGTTTGATTGAAGCGAGGGCGAAGCCGGCAGTAAGCCGCGCTCCGATCATCTGGCATGCACTCGCTTATGGGTATGCTTGTATTTGCGAAAATTGGTGTCATTCGTATTAGTTTCGCACTAATGATACAGGCGTTTAGGGGATAAAAAAGATAATCATCAGATGACTCGGAGTCATCTGATGACTGTCTTAGTTGCAAAGATTTGTGTCATTTATTTGCGTGCTAATGACACAAACTCCCACCGAAATCTTACCCCACAATCATAGCACTGATTGGCGCACTCCAGGGTCCGGTCTCTCCTTTGCGGTTTACCCAGCGCAACCAATACCAGGCAGTTTTGCCCACTTTGGTGCTGTCGAATTTCATTACAAACGGAGAAGCAGTGCAGGTTCCCAGAAAATTCATTTCCTCTACACTTTTAGGAGCTTCGCCATCCACTTTGAGATAAATCTCGCATCCACTTACGCCCTCGGGCTTGGCATTGCTATGTGCCGAAGCCTGGTCGAAAAAAGAAATGCTGTGCTGCAAACGTAAGGAGAAATCTACACTGCCTACCGGATATGTAGAAGGTGGTGGAACCGGTGTATGCGTGTTATTCCGTACGGTAATATCCATCCGTACGCGGTCGCCATCAGACACTTTGGGGTTTCGCACCAGCCATTGTTGTACCACATCACGAATTTCTTTGGTGAAGTCATCACCCGCTTGCTCTTTGGTTATCACATCAGCCGAAGTACGGTTTTGTTTGTTACTTGCTTTGCCATAAGCCGCTGTCCAGCGAGCCTGAGCAGCTTTTAATGACGTTACTACTTCGGTCGGAACACCCCAAAGAGTTGCATTTTCTACTATAATCTCAATCAAATTAAACTGCCATTCATGATATGTGGCATCTGTTTTAGGAACGTAATCTCCCATCTTTTCTAAATTTAAAAGTTAATATGAATTTGATAAATTGCTTATTTTTATCTATTTAAATCAAAATATTTACCAACATCAGCTCTCTTGAGAATAGATTCTCAAGCTTTCAGAACATGTTCCCGAACCATGAGAACATATTCCCAAACTATGAGAACATATTCCTAAACTATGAGAACATATTCCCAAACTCTGAGAACATGTTCCCGAACTTTGAGAATACACTCGCAAACTTTGAGAATACATTCCCGAACTCTGAAAACATATTCCCGAACTCTGAGAACATGTTCCCGAAGCCTCAGATTAAACTCATACCTTTGGTCTGAATATCTCACTTCTGAAATAACCGATTTGCAAAGCCGAATTATTAATTCGTCGGGGTTCAGCGCTTGCATTTCGAATGCAAACATATAATTCCGGATTTAGATAAATGTTGCGTTTCGCGAAACGCTACATTTTTTTTTGAGCAAGCACTGATCCGAACCGGATAATTCTGCAGAGTTTTTAATTTGTGTGCAGATTTATCGCACAGTATTTGTGATATTTATGAGAACCCAAGTAGGAGAAAGAAAAAGAGAAAAACCGGACGGTTAAAGTTTGTGAAAGCAAATATTGCTGTGGGAAAGAAAAAGTATCAAAAAGCGCAAAATGGTCGAAAATGACACAAATTATCGCAAATAAGGTGGCTAAAGCAAAACAGCTTTTGCCGGACAGCATTCCATAAAATGGTATTGAACAGTAAATGATGCATTCTAAAAAAACGTTGGGGGATTATTTGTAGAACGATTATCCTTTATTTTACCTAATCAAAAGAAAACACCACAATCCCGAAGATCGGGATGTTCCAAGTCACAAAAAAGTTTTTATGAAATAAAAACTTAGCTTTTGTTTCCTTGAAAATGCAGACGACATATGGCTCAAAATTTTCATTTTCTGCTTTTGTGTATCTTTTGTGGCTTTTGTGCTGAATTGTTTTTGAAGTCCACAAAAGATAATATCTATCGATATTATTTTAGGTAACAAAGCGGATATTCATAATTTATTATAAGTTGCATCGTGCTTTTTGCGGTAAGCCTTGGGGCTTATTCCATAGACTTTCTTGAAAGCTCTGAAAAATGTAGTGCGCGAACCGAATCCACACTCTATGTGTATCATATCAATGTTTTTTCGGTTTTTGCTTTGATCCTCCAGATAAATAATGGCTTCTTTGAGCCTGTAGTCATTGATAAAATCGGTAGAAGTAATTTTGCCGTGTTCATTCAACAATCTGGACAATTGACGTTCACCTATTTTAATTAGCACAGCCAATGTGGCTACAGAACAGTGCTCGTCGAGATAGGGCTTACCGGCAGCCATATAGTTTATAAGTGTTTGCCATTCAGTCGAAACTTTTTCAGGGTCCATCGGATGAAGCACTTTCTTTTCCTTGTTTACCTTAGCATCCAGAATATCAATTTTGAGGATTGCCATGATAAACAGAACAAAAAAATCTAAATACAAAGCCGTACACCCTATCCATAAAGCGGTATCTTGATTGTTTATCCAAAAATAAACCGGCAACGAGCCTAGTAGAAAAACAGTATTAGCCAATAAAAACAACTGTACCCATGCCAGTCCGGATTTCAGCACCTGTTGCAATATGCGGACAGACCATTGGTTGATAGTTCCCAAGGCTCTTAAAGTGATAATGAGGTAAAACAGAATTTGCAGATACAGTGCGATATTGATAACGGTCATTTCCGGACTACTCTCGTGAAAATTCCGTATCAACCAGTCTACCCGTTCGTCGACAGGTAGGAAATAAAACAAGACATTAAACACCATAGCCAGCAGTATGGGGATGGCGTGTAAAAGTGTGGGCCAATGAATAAACTTCATGGGCCGGTGGAGCAACTGCAACACATAAAAATAAAAAAACGGACTCATCATTACCAACAGCAATACGTCGAGAGGCAGATAATACGAAAGCTGCGACATATTGCGGGTATGAATAGAATAAAAATGGAAAACGATAAACTCGCTGTAGATTGTGATTAACAGGAAAAATACAGCCAGAAAGGTATTCGGGCGTTTATTGGGTGAACGTCTGATAAACAAAATCAAAGCCAGTGTTAAAGACAAAAGGCCAATGAATAAATTGAAATATCTTATTTCCATAGCATAAATCAGGTTAAAGAGACTTTAAACTATTTTGCAAAAATAATAAATTTATTTTTATAATAAAATAGACTGCTAGTCTACAAAATAATTGATTCTTAGCCACGGTATGAGCGACGAAAAATTGCACACAGAATACACGGATTAGACGAAAAAAAACAGAATAGAAATTCTATTTAAAATGCGTATTATAAAAAACAGAATAATCAGATCAACTTTGCATATTCTGTAAAATCTGTGTATTCTGTGTGCCTAACTAAAGGCATTCGGGCTTGTTGATGAGGGAGAAAATCATATCCCCCGGTTGCGCTTCACTTACCGGCGGCTACTCACATTGAGCCACTTCGTGACCAAGAATACAGGATTATTATTGGGGTTGTTCGAGAGGAACCATAGATTCTTCGCTTCGCTACCAATGACAGATCATTCAATATATCAGAAGGAGTGTAGTTAGTTTGGCGGTAAAGCCACCAAACTAACTACACTCCCAACCAGAAATACAATGAGTGACAGAACACAAGCCCTAAGAAAAGAGATTATTCAAAGCAGAATTCCACGAATACCTGATCAAGGATGATCATAGATTTCTATAATATAAGAAGGTGGAATTATGCAGATTTCACCAACCAGCGCTATTCCTAGACATATCCACCATATGGATTAAGAGGAACGCCCTGATTAAAATCATTAATTCTATGCTCACAAAAAAACGCATGAAGGATTTACTGGATGGTAAAGTGAACTTCTAAAAATTATTTTTCGCCATTTTGGAAACTTTTTAGACTCGTTGAAGTTTCCTTTATGGAAATAGAAAAGCCCTGCAATCATAAATTGCAGGGCTTTGTTTATCTATATAGTATGCTGTACTTGTAATAAATTTGATACATTACCTATGAGAATTATCACGATATTCTTCTTCAACGTGGTCAATCCAAGGTATAGATTTATCACTGGAATAAAACGATAATAATTTAAATTGGTTTTTCTTATGACCCACGAGCTGCGTGCAGAGAAGCAAGATGGTAGAGACCACGCCAGTGCGTGAGTCCTCCGGGAGCATCATCCAGCTTTCGGTGCCATCTCATGCGCCAGGAATCGCAGTAAGATTTCTCCATCTGCGTCAGGACCGT
>JAATGT010000171.1 GCA_015654525.1 Bacteroidales bacterium | reverse complement strand
TTGGGAAAAACGATCTCACCACTTCGTTTATTGACTTGGAATTTACTGGCATCCATTGTGAAAATAGCTTTCTGGGGTATTTTCTCATTGTTTTTAAAAAACAGGATGCCAGCGCCATCGCTTAGCAGATTGGTCAGCAGCCTTGCTTTGGCCAGATAGTTCTCGGAATTGATATTGATGTTGCCTTCGGACCGGTAAGGATTTAGTACAATCGGGGTTTGGTAAGAATCATTTTTATGAAAAATAGATTTTATCCAATGGCCCATTTCTCGGGAGTTCAGGCCGTACATCGAATAGTTAATCACGATGGTATAAAATAGCTCGGCCAGTTGTTCCTTATAATTAAAATGCACTGATTTTTTGTAACCCCGGCTGTTGGTGTTAAACTGAGTCAGATGGAAAAAACTGCCAATACTCGTAATTTTAAAGAAATGACCTTTCAGACGGTAATAGATTTCGACATTGATATTAGGCTCGGGTACGTAAGGTGCACCTTCTTCATCTTCTTTATCAGTAAGCCGTAGGCGGCGCGATAAATTATAGAGCGCGACATATAGCAGTTCTACCAGGCTGCTTTTGCCAGCACCGTTCTTACCGACAATTGCACTGACCTGTACATTGATCCGACCTACATTATAAATTTCGGGCGGGAGATTTGTGATAATTTTGATTTGTTCCTGGTCGCCATAAGAGACGATCTGATAATTTTTAGACAAATAATAGATTTCGTCAACATTCAGCACTTTGACATATTTGGATTGGCAGAGCGGTAAGGGTTTGATAGCAACTAACTGCAATCCTTGTGGGTTCATGATTTAGGTAATAAATGCTGGTAAATATAAATTAAAAACTGTTCATAAAAGGAAATCGCTCGTTTTTACCCTATGGACCCATATTGTTTACTAAATATCAAGCCCCGAAGATCATCATGTATGCAGCCGAACTTGCTAGGCGCGCCCAGTTCAGCAATGGGATTGAGGCGGCCCTCATTTACGATTTATTTTGAGGTTTAGACCTAGGCCGAAAAACAATAAAATACTCCTTTATCTGTTTAGGGAGATTTCCTCCTTGACCTTTATATTCATAAGGGATCTCGAAAGATTCAACAGAACAATTCGTTTTCGAAACAACTTCATAAATAATTTCTAAACAATTAGCTGACGCACTGTTTGAATAACTCCATCCACATATGCCGCCACTCGCGAGGACCGTCGTAAATAATTGCAGAAATTCACGTTTTAATTTTCCGACATCCCTCGTAAAGAAATTAGATTTAAATCGCGAACCCGTCTTTTTATCGGGAATATTGGCAAGGCCGCTAAGATTATAATATTGATAGTCGATCAGGGTTTCCAAAACATGGTAGTATCGGCTGTATTCGTCGCGGGTATAAGGCGCGTCTACATATACAAATTTACCCTGATCTTTAAACCTCGCTATAAACTCATCTAAAGCTAAAGGCCACGGGCCTTCAATTGGCGATATAACCGACAGCTCTTTTGACTGACTTTCGTGAGCGAATGCCATGAAACGGGCTTCAAATTCACTTAATATAGATAGGCTGCGTTGCTCGATAAGACGTATAAATTCGCTGTCAGAAAGCAGGGAAGTATCCTTATACTTCGGTTGGGCAAAATGCCCTGCATAAGTATTACTGGTAGCGCTGATGGTGGCTATTAATGTACCCAAAGCCCATATCTTTTCCAAAGGGTCTTCCAGTTGCTCGATCGCAAACCTTAGGCTGTCTATTTGAACGCATTGTTTGATACCAAAAAAAATATTGCCGTAAGCAATGGTAAAAAGTTCAAATGGTAGAGACCTTTCGCTTTGTTGCTTTAAAATATAACGGGCATGATATGCTGGGTTGGCAAAAGAATCTGTCAGACAAAACTCTTGGTAGGAATGTTTCGAAGCACTATTAATTCGCATATGGAAAAAATCATCTTCCAATCTAAGCGGTTCTTTATACAATTCGCGTAGGTGGTCTAGATTCTCCCTTAGTGAGGTCCGCAGTTTCTCCTGCACTTGGATTGCTCTAGCAGAAGTAAAGCCGCTACCCTGCACAGCCGCTAGGATCCTACTAAAACTCATAGCGTCCGAAACAAAGGTTTCATAACGCATGGCCAATATGCTGGCAACAGCACCGGCACCGCACATCAGATCAATTGCAGTATAGGATTGGGGAACCAAACATTTTATTGCGGAATATAAAAAATGCCGAAGCGCTTTTTTTGAACCCATATACGATGCTGAATTGGCAAATATTGTCGCCCTAGCAGACTCAATAGCAAGCTTATCTGTATTGGAACTTTCGAATATCCTTTTCAGTTTTGCAGATCTTATCGTAACTCGCAAACTATTACCGATTGGCAAATAGATTGGCGGATTATTGTCTGCTTTCCCGTCATTGTTTAGCAGTAGAGTAATTAATAACGCGGGGTTGTAATTTTCATGGTACAAGTCATTATCACGACTGAATTCTATTTTAATACCGCCACTATCCACCATGAAAATCTGGTCGTAGAGCTCCAGGCTCCCATATTCCCAACGCGCACTTGACAAGAATTTAAAAAATGTTTTTAAGCGGGTGATGTCATTTTTAAGGAAAACCGGGCTGCCTTCTAATTCATACGCTGGAAGAAATGAATACCGTATCAGATAATCGATTAGCAAATTAGTTTCTATATGCTTAGGAGCGGATTTGCTGGCACAGGCTATGGTTTCCTGAAGGGAGAGAAACGGGTAAGCTGTTTTTTTGAATTGGTAAATTTCACCATTGGCATACTTGGAAACCAATCTGATATCAGCGTTTACGGTCTGAAAGAATTTCAAAGCGTTCTCCAATCCAATCCGTTTATGAAAATTTGCCAAAATAATGCCACCGATCCGCAGCTTTTGCCAAATCGTTTCATATATCGAATGGCCAGTAATAAAATGAAAACTATACGAACCGAAAACGGCGTCGAAAAAATAATCCTGATGGCGGATTAGCATCTTCGTATTAAGCATATCCAGCCCTGCTTGCTTAGATAACTTTTCCATTTGTGGACTTATTTCATACCCATAAAGTTTTATTGCCGAAAAATCAGGTGATGAAGCCAAAACAGTTGATGAAATACCAGTACCGGAACCCAGATCCAGTACGTTGATCAGCTCTTTGCCTTGAAATATATCATTGATCTGGAGTAAGTATCTCTTTATTAGTTCGCTATTCAGTCTTCGGTCGATTAATGTTTCATATTTCGATGCAATCAGATCAAAAAATGATTGATGGATTTCCGTTGTTTCCTCACCATAATCAAATAGATAAAAATTATCCATTACCTTCATGGTCGGATGAAGCGCCAATGCTGTCAAAAAATCTGCAGCATTTTCGGTCGAAATTTTTATGACCTGAATTGCCTTGTATTGATCAATCTTTTTTTCAAATCCGAACAGCAACTCTTCGTCTATCCGGAATTCTATCGGCAAAATAAGATAGGAGAGGGAAAGATCAGATACTTGCATCATTAATTATACTTTTTGCAATGTCTTGTCCATGCTCGTCCATGAAAATATGTAAACTATTTGCTATATATGAAACTTTATCAAAGGTGATCTTTAAACCTTGGTTCTCAACTCGCTTTTGCAACAACTGCTTGATATATTCTCCATACCTAATTGAGCCGTATAAACTATAAGGGAATCCAACTAGCGCTTCCACAGTACGCCAGGTGTAACTAAAAACCAGTCCAACTGATTTTGGACTTTTTAAACGAGGTATTATTCTTAATGAAACAAGCCCAAGTGGTATCAAGCCTTCCTTTTTACTTATCCTATTTGGGATTATCAATATCGCTCTACGGGTGGAATACTGCTTCCGTTCTGTTGTGATGGACTCTTCGATATGCTTCAAAACAGGTTCAAGTTGACCATTTAAAGCTTTTGCAAATAATCCTTCGTCTTCTATGAAAAGTTTGTTGAAATAGTCCTCAAACTTTTCTTCGTCAGCGCGATAATAAAAAGGAATTAAGTCTTTTGTCGGATCTGACAGTTCAACTTTAAAATCGATCAACTCACCCAGATATCCCCTTGCCTGATCACGAATACTATTGTTTTTATTGGTTGAGATTCTGGCAATTTCTAACATTAAAGGATAGGCCTCTGATAATGTTCTTACTTTAAAGCCATCTTCCATAACGAGGCCATAATCATCAATTCTAACGTCCTTTTGCAAAAAAGCAGGTGGACGCTGCCTATTTGATTCTTTTCCTTGAGTTACGAATGCTTGTCCGTTAGTAACAAATTCGGCGTATGCTTTTACAATTTCCTTAATTGTGTCGTAAGATTTAACGGCATCTTTTAATCGATTAACAGTATTGTTTATAGCCTGATTGGTGGTCTGGATTTTATAAATTATTGTTTCGATATCATTTTGAATATCACCGTTCGCGATTCGCTCCAACCAATTGACGGTATTGATACCGTATTTTACATCACCAATTATGTATACGTATTTTAGATTTGGATCTGTATTTATTTGATTTACTACTTTCGCCAGCGCTAATTCCCAAAAATCTGGTAGACCACCACCACGACTTGGGCGATCATCAACGATGATTATATCGCCGAAAATGTTTTCGGGAACCAATATCTTTCCATGTCCAATTTTTACTAGCAGTGCGACGGGAAGAATTTCGTTTTTAAAAAATGTGCCGATTTCAAGTGCTTTGAAAATCGTACCTGGTAATTCGAAAATTTTATTTGAATCGGAATATAAACAGATTAATTTTTTATCTTTTTTTATGGAATAAAAATGTTTCTCCCTAGTTGTAGAGTCGCAACTGATAATGCCCCGCGTTAGTGCAATAAGTATATCAAAAACTGAAAAATCTTTTGTGAAATCAGGAAAATTAGTGTACTCGTGAAACGACGAGCATTTTTGAGAAAATTCAGGCTTAATCCATTCCAGTATATCATACATTGCATCCAATGTACCGTCCCGTCGAATAACCGTTTCTGCTTGTTCACTTATAAAATTCAACCAAATATTTCTAAATACACGTTTAAGAGGAGAAACCTTAAGGTTTAGTTTACTGGCGTTAGCAGTGAACTCACTGAGTTGCTGTATTTCAAGTTTTTGCTCTTCTGCATTATGAAGATTTGCAATTTTATACCGTTTATTACCGGCTGCATCCTTTGCTACCTGCTCTGCAAGTTGGATTTCAGAACTAAAGGAGATATCATGATTAGTTTTGGTATATCTGATGTTAATTCCTACGGTTATCTCTGATTCTAAAATTTCTTTTCCATTGGTAGTTGTTATTTCAAATGAATTTGTTTTTAATGTATTTTGAAAATCATAAGCTACAGCTAACCCTTCTTCAATAAAGGCGGAAAAAATTAGAATTATAAATTCGTCCCCTTTGTCATGAAGTAAGATTGCAGGTTTATCAATCACGAATTTTGTAAACAGGTCAGTCATCTGAAGGAGTACTGAATCTCCAACACTATCACCATGAGCCCTGTTTAATTCGTGAAACTTATCGAGGTCGCAATATAAAATCGTTATATAATGACAACGGTTTTTATAATAAGATAAGGTTGAATTGATGAGTTGGCTAGTGCCTGGTATCAGTTTTGCCCATGTCCTTGTCTTTTCATCTCTGGAAGAGCTCTTCCAAAATGCATCGATTAATAATCGAATGAGCCGTGTTACATCATCTTTGTCGGTACCGTCTTTTTGAATATTTTTCCGATACCAAATAGAATATTCATTATAAAACCAATTGTGATTATCAAGATCTTGAGTATTAAGATTATCCGTATCGCGATCTTCTGTTAATTTTTTGTATTCAAATAAAGATAAATTTTTTTCGTGCGTTTTGATGGAAAACTTGAGTCCAGTAATCTTTGAATTTGGGTGAGTAATTACTTTGTCAAGAATATCACTAAAATCAGCATAAGTAAAAAAAGAACTTCTTAGAAAGCTAACAAATTCAGTCACGTAATCGCTCCATTTCGTGGCGTTGTTTTCTGATATAAAATCAATTGAATTATTCATCATGATAACGTTTAGATTGCTTAATTAACCTTAATACCTCAATTACGCCCGAAGCAACGTTATGACTGCAAATAAACTTTGCTGCATTTAAGGCCTGTTCTGTACCATTGGAAACTGCAATGCCGGTACCCACCCAGGTCAGCATCTCTACGTCATTATTATTATCACCAATTGCAGCAAAATCCTCGTTCGTTAGTTTCAATTTTTTTGCAATAAAATTCAAGGCCTGAGCTTTATTGCTGTCAGCCGGCCTTATCTCGATATAAGCAAAACCGCTTGACGTAACGGATATCGATGGAATCGCGGCTAAAATATTTACAATCTGATCTTTGTCAGTGCTTTCAATATTTCTTATATCGACCAAAATAGCTGATGGATCGTTTAACAAGAATTGCTCGTCAAAATCCCATATAATAGGCATTTGATTAAATTCCTTCAAAAGGGTTTTGTCATTGCCAAAACCCAAAACGTATTCTTTTTGATCAATGGGCGCGAACAAGCTTTTTGTAGTTCCTAAATAGTAATAGGCGAAAACATTGATGTGAAATCGATCTGTCAATGAAACAATTTCCATTAACGTAGGCCCAGGTATTGTTTTTTTATATAAAACTTCAAAGGTGTTATTATTGATAACAACCGACCCATTATAGAGAATGATTGGTAAGTCGCGGTTATTATAGATCAGCTTAATTGCATTTTTTGCGCCGGTTAAAGTTCTGCCAGTTGCAATTATTAAACTGGTTTTTTTTGGGCCATGGTTTAATCTTTTAATAAACCAGATAATATTCTCCCAGATTTCAAGATCGCTTGATCCTGACATCGTACCATCAAGGTCTACTGCAATTATCTTTATTTGAGAAAATGCATGAAGGTGGCTCAGATCGGTATGAGCAATATCACGCAGTCCTTTGTTCATTTCGAATCAAGTATAATAATGTGGAAGATTTTCGCTCCGCCTGTTTGGTGGAATAGCCGAGGCTCATGATATCAACTTTTGTAGTCGAAGAAAACTTGCTGAAAATTTCATCAAGTTTTTGCTGTGGAATCAATCCATTAGGGCAATAATGAAATAGAAGAAGGTTATAATTGGCGTTTTCCAAAATGTTTCCCAGCGATTGCAACGCAGAAGATGCCCCATAAAAATCGGAAGGGATGTCTAATTTGAATTTACATACCCCCGCTTTTCCAACAACATCAGGTGTTATTCCCCTGGCTATAGCTTCAGGCAAATGATAGTAACCATGGTATCTCCGGTCATTATAAGGGGGGTCGAGATAGATAATGTCGTAATGCCGCTTTTTGATCAACTCCAATGCATCACCCAATTGAGATTCACCAAAAAACCGTCCTTTTACAGGAGCGATGAACTCGAATTTGAATTCCCGTAAAGATTTAACAGAGAATTTTTTAAGATGAGCATAATAAGTGCCAGCGGTATTAGCTACCCGGTCCATTGACTCAATTAATGATGCCATAAGATAGGCATATTCATTAAAATCTATCAAGCCATATGTTTTTAACGAAATTATTTCTTTCCAGCAAGTTTCTATTTTGCGCGCATTTTCTAAGGTAAAATATTGCCTTCTTAACGCGAAATTTTCCACGAACCAGCCGGCCTGAGGTTTCAAATTATTGAAATAGCTGGAAACATCGGCTATCTCTTTAAGTATTAATGCTGCTTTTAATTTGGCAAATAAAGGATATTCATTAAAGACAAGCTTCGCTATTTGAATATAATGCGCAAACAGTAACAAGTCGCCTGTAAAGACCCGGAAGCCATTTTGTTTAAAATAGGCTCCGACGGTTGATGTGCCGCCAAAAGGATCACAAAAAGTCCCATCAGTGCGATGTGGCAAAACACAACGAAAGATCTCTTCGATTGAACTGGACTTTGAACCTATATAACGCATATACCTTTAGTATTCATTAGCATTGTTTAAATTAAAAAATCCTTTATAATTTTTGTAGCGTTTTCGTTCCATAATTGCCGCCCGAGATCTGAAAGATAGTCTAATTTCTTTCGTGAGGTCTCATCCATTTCAATTTTTGTTTTGCTGTTCATCTCCACATCTAGGCGGAGATAGGAAAATCTATCTGGTTCAGTTTGGCCTATGCCATTTTTCATTATACCAATTAAATTTTCTACTTCCTGTGCCTGAGCCTGCAAAAACACCTCAATTAACCTGGTTTTTTTCACCCAATAGCCTAATCCATAGTTTGATCGTTGACTTTTATCAAAGTGACGTATATGACCAGTTCCCAAAGAAAGCATCTTAATATTTTCCAAAGGTATATTAAATGAGCGTTGTACTTCAATCAAACATCCCAGGCTGGGGTTATTTGCGAATACGCCTCCGTCGACATTGTGAAAGAATTCAATTTTTTTACCAACTGAATCTCTATAAACAGCAGAGTATGGATCGAAAAAAGTTGGTGCAGCTGAGGTTGCCAGAGCAGCCATGTAAGCGGGGATTTGGTGATCCCTTACTAGTGACGGGTGATAATTTGATTTAAGCACTTTGGGTCTTCCGTTATTCAAGTCGTAAACGGGAATAGCCACACTCGTCTTGCAATTTCCAAGAAGGGGATCAACGCCGCCATTATATTGAGCAAAAAGTTTTCGAGTGATTATTTCGAGGTCCGTCCTTTCGTGTTTTGAATAAAACCACCTGCCGACTTTTCCTTTTTTGTCGCCAAAAATAATTCTACTTTTATCTAAGTATAAAGTTAAAACATCTTGGGCGGGCACCCCCAGCGCAAGAGCAATAGCAATAATTCCACCTGTAGATGTCCCGGTAATTAGATCAAAACATTCCCATAATGATTTTTTTTCATTTGATTTGTCAAGGTGGCTTTCCATTTCACTAAGCAATTTTGCAGGCAAAACTCCCCGCACACCGCCCCCGTCTATTGACAAAATTCGAAATGGTTTTGAACTATCTGGATGATTTACAACTGTCATTAAAGGTTTGATAATTTATAAAAGTAAAAAAACGAGTTGGTTATACCCAATTTTATAGCTGCCCATATTTTAAAAAATTGTTCTCGAATTCGGACGATGATTTTCTTGATATTTCACATACGTTATCTATTAAGATAAAATAATTCGATCGAAAGTTCTTTTTGTAACAGCTAAGAACTATACAATGCATTAAACCAGGAAATTAATCCGTAAAATAGGATACTGTTATTAATGCGTAAGTGGTATTTCGTCCACCGCCTGGCTCTTTTCCCAATATACCTTTTTCTATAAGATCTTGTATATCCCTTAGTGCGGTATCAGGAGAACTTTTTGCCTCGATGCTGAATCACTCTACTAAGAATATTGATCAATGATGAATCATTTCTTTGTTATTATTAAGTAATATTTTTTGATCTATTAACTTGCTATTTCAATTAAAAAAAACAATTATTATCTTTGAAATACTAAGGCATATATTACCTGATGTATGCCCGCCCAGTTTAAGCGAAATTAAGTTTCGCCCGGGTCTAAATGCGATGCTGATCGCAGCTTTACGAATACGGGAACAGGCCCGTGTTCATTTCGTAAAGTCCAAGTTCACTTTATTTTTTTTATTATGGCGGCGATAGAAATTATCACCAAACAAGATCTCTTGGAATTCAAAAATGATCTTATCAGAGACTTAAAAGAAGCCCTCAACCCGAGTCAGCAGGCGGTAAAGCAATGGGTAAAAAGCAACGAGGTAAGAAAGTTGCTCAGCATCTCACCAGGCACGTTACAAAACCTGCGCATTAATGGCACACTTTCATTTACCAAAGTGGGCGGCATGATGTATTACAAGCTGGAAGATATTCAAAAAGTTCTGGAAGGGGGTAAACAATGAGACCTCCTGTAAAACTCGACAAATTCAAGG
>JAATGT010000088.1 GCA_015654525.1 Bacteroidales bacterium | reverse complement strand
CTTTATGTTTTTTTGCCCCAATGTTGCTTTCATAAACCCGGGACGAAAATTATAGACTTTTTTAAACGGTAATTTCATCAGTGAATTTTCAGTTTTACCTTTTACCCGAGCCCACATAACTCTTCCGTTTTCGGAACTATCAGTGAGAGCACCTGACACATAATTAAAAGTCATAGCGGGGTTAAGAGCAACCAATTTCTGTGCAAAATGCATAGTGGTATCGTACGTAATAAGGCTGTATTTCGCTTCATCCATTCCCACCGAACTTATACCTGCACAATAAAAGCAGGCATCATAACCGCTTAGCTGATCATTAAAGCCATCCAATTGCATAAAATCGGGCACAATACATTCTTTCAGTTTCGGATGTTTAAAATCAAAAGAGTGACGGTTCACCATCAATACTTGTTTTACATCCGGATGCTTAAGACACTCAATCAGCACCCCCTCGCCCACCATGCCGGTAGCACCGGTAATAATTACTTTCATTTCCATAAATCTGAATTAGTTGTTTTATCTTAACACACAAAGAGCATTTATGTTCTCAGAAAAGTCTCTTCTTAAACCAGAAAGCCACATTCACCAACGCAATCATAACAGGAACCTCTACCAATGGTCCGATAACAGCCGTAAATGCCTCGCCCGAATTAATACCGAAAATAGCTATTGCTACTGCAATGGCCAATTCAAAATTATTACTGGCAGCCGTAAACGATAAGGTGGTTGCCTGTTCGTAAGTGGCACCCATTTTTTTACTCATAAAAAATGACAGCACAAACATCAGCACAAAGTAAATAACCAACGGAATGGCAATGCGAAACACATCCATTGGAATTTTTACAATATATTCTCCCTTAAGCGAGAACATCACAATGATAGTAAACAGCAAGGCAATAAGCGTCAACGGTGAGATCTTTGGAACAAAGCAGGTTTCATACCAAACTTTACTCTTCACCCGCACGAGAACCAAGCGCGTAAGAAAACCGGCAATCATAGGAATACCCAGATAGATAAATACGCTTTTGGCAATCGCACTCATGGTTATTTGCGACACAGAGTCGTTCACCGGAAGTCCAAACCAGCCCGGCAGCACAGCAATAAACACATACGCGTACACCGAAAAGAGCAGCACCTGAAACAGCGAATTAAATGCAACCAATCCGGCAGCATATTGCCGATCACCATGTGCCAGATCGTTCCACACAACCACCATAGCAATGCAACGTGCTAACCCGATCAGAATAAGCCCATACATGTAATCGATATTAAATTGCAGGAAAATGATGGCCAGCAAAAACATTAAAACAGGCCCCACAATCCAATTTTGCACCAACGACAAGCCAAGAATCTTTATATTTTTAAATACGTCGCCCAGTTCTTCGTACTTCACTTTGGCCAATGGCGGATACATCATAACGATCAACCCAATGGCAATGGGGATATTGGTAGTTCCTGACGACAAGCTACTCCAGAATGTGGCTACACCGGGATAATACCAACCAGAAAAGACACCAATAAACATTGCCAGAAAAATCCACAAGGTAAGATAACGATCGAGAAATTTGAGACGGGTTTTCATAACTGTGGTTTGATTTGTTGAATATAAAATTTATAAAAGCCATCCTTAATTTCATCCCGAACACGAATAAATTCACTCCAGATGAATTCATCAGTTCCTACGGCATGGCTGGGATCGTCGAAACCGATATGCAGGCGATGGTTCACTTTACCAAAAAAGGCAGGACACTCTTCGTTAGCACCTCCACAAACGGTTATTACATAATCCCATTCGTCTTTCAAATATTTATCTACGGAATCGGAAGTATGATGACTAATATCGATACCTGCTTCCGCCATAACTTTTACCGCTTTTTCGTTCAACTTTCCACTGGCTTGCGTACCTGCCGAGCAAACAGTCAGGTTCTGATCGAATGATTGCAACCAACCGTGAGCCATTTGGCTACGACAACTATTGCCTGTACATAGAATTAATATTTTCATTGCGTTTAATTTATTTTTACCGATTTATCATTTGTTTATTTCAACGTAACTTTCCCTTTTATAGACAAAATCACCATTGAGTTTTTGGCTGTAGAACTTACGGTTATTGTTTTCAAAAATGTACCCGGAATGCGGGTATTATACTTAACCTTTATGACTCCCGTTTCACCCGCCTGAACAGGCTCTTTCGACCATTGAGGTACCGTACAGCCGCATGATGCCTGTACATTGGTTAGCACTAAGGGCAATTTCCCATTATTCCGGAATTTAAACTCACACCTTCCCGGGCTGCCCACTAAAATTTCACCATAGTCATACCTTGTGTTCTCAAAAACGATCTCAGACCCGTGCTTTGTATTCGTTTTTTGAGCCGGCAAAGCTAGACTGGTTAGCAAAAAAAGGGAAAGTACTATTTTTATTGATTTCATTTGCTTCTATTTATTTTTAAAGTTTCAATTACAGTTCTGGCAAACTTGGCGACATGGTATTTTTACATTTTTTATCATTCAGAGTCTCATTACCCGCATATTTTAGGGATGCTGATCCTTCGTCCATCCTTCGTCGATCCTTCGTTCATCGTTCGTCCATCCTATACCCGGTCTTCACACAGTGAACGTTAAATAAATTAACTGATTCATTTTGCGAAGTATTAATAAAATTAAACTTTACTGATTAGAATTAGATGTTAGATGCTATTCTCATCAGTTACTAGTAGCAGTGAGTCCTTCTTTTATTTAACTAATCGACTCAAAAAAGAGAACGAGTACTAATCGCAACAAGTAACCGTACCTTTATTCTGTGCAAAAAACACTTCAAAGTATCCCTGCGCCTTTTCCCAGTTTTCGCGATTGATACAGTATTTCACTTTAGGCGTTTCTATTTCTCCCTGAATAAGGCCTGCATCCTTCAATTCCTTCAGATGTTGCGACACTGTGGCTTTCGCAATTGGCAATTCATTGTGAATATCGCCGAAGTAACAACTATCCAATGATGCCAAAAACTCAAGAATGGTAATGCGTGCCGGATGCCCCATGGCTTTTGCGAAGCGAGCCAGTTGCTCATTATCAATTGTATAATCTTTCTTTTTGAATTCTTCCATGATTATTTCTTTTAGTTGTTTGTTGTTCGCAAAACTACAAACAATATTTGAATTACCAAAACACAGAACATTATTTTTCTCATTATTGGCCAGTAAGCTTTACATATCAAGATTTTGTAAGAGATTTGGCTAACGCCGATTTTCAATTCTCACTTCGTTACCAATGACAATCAATGTTTTATGTTTTGGGACGGAGTCGGTTACAAAGAGGATGTAATAATCTGTCATTCTGAACAAAGTGAAGAATCTACTGTCTTTTATCGGGCAACAAAGATTATTTTCTCAAATGCAGAAAATAATCAACAAAAAAAGGCCGAACTTTCGCTCGACCTTTTCAATAAATTAAAAATAAACCTAGAACTTCACCGTTACACCAGCCAGAAAGTTTCTTCCGGCTTGTGGAAAGATTCCAAATGAGTTATTCACCGGAGATGACTGGTTATACACCGGATTAGCCGTGTTTTGACTAATAGAAGGCGAACTCCAGGCATTGCTGACATACATCTTATTCAGAATATTGTTGATTAACACCGTAAAAGCAAGTCCTCTGAGTCCTTTTACCGGAACCGAATAAGCCAGACGAAGATTATTCAAAAAATAATCGGGCAACTGACGATCAGTTTTTCCTGTATTATCTACAAATTGTTTTCCCACATAAACGGATTGCAATCCGGCTTCAAAATTGCCTTTGGTAAAAGTAATCATACTATTGCCCAACAAGGTTGGAGTAAACGCAATAGGCGTGTTATGATAAAGATTAGTCACACTCTCGCCTGTCGGATTCCAGTCAGCATCAACAACATTCACGGTTTCTGCAAAATCAATTATCCGATTATAGCTAAAGGTCGCCGAGGCATCCCAACGCAACCAGCTAACAGGTTTTACACTCCCTACCAGCTCAATACCCGAACGGTAACTTTTTGCAATATTATCAGTCAAAGCCTCTCCCAGATCATTGATTTTTCCCGTCAATACCAGCTGATTATGATAGTACATGAAATAAGCATTGGCACCTACTGAAAAAACATTGTTGTGGTACTTATACCCTAATTCGGTATCATACAGAGTTTCGTAAGTTGGCCAGGTTGATTTGGAACCATCGGTATAATTGGTACGTGTCGGTTCACGGTTAGCTATGGCAAATGAAACGAAATAATCGTTGTACACATTTGGATGATAGAATAAACCAGCCTTAGGATTAAAGAAATTAAATGTTTTATCTACATCCAAAACCTGCATCGCTCCTATGGCATCATCCCACTCATCATTTCGTCCCTGCAACTTATAACCCACATGGCGGTATTGCAAGTCGGCATAAACATTCAGCTTCGGAAGAATTTCATAATTTGCTTTCAAATAGACATTCGCATCCAACTTATTTACTTTGCTACGATAATATTCCGTGGTCGGCAAAATACTCCCCACATAGTTTTTCACCCAAATCACATCACCCCAATGCTTGCCCCAGTAGTTATTCAGGGCACTACCAAATTGAGCCGACAGTTTCTGTTTTTGGTAGTTGAACGAAAACACGCCACCACCAAAATCATTTCCCATTTTTTTCTGACGAACCAGATCACTTGTAGTTACCGTAGTTCCATTTACGCTAAAAGGAACTAAAGAATAAGTTAGCAGCGACTGATCACGCTTATATTCTTCGTAATAACCATCACCACGGGTATAATGCAAGCCTACATTCAGGCTTAATTCGGGTGAAAAGGTATGAACTCCCAGCAATTGATAATTTCGTTGAACGTAATTGTCTGTTTGATTCTTGTAATACAATGGATTTCCATTGGCATCGTCACCCATATATCCGCAAGGATTATACGTTCTCGAATACGCCGGAATTGGTAACACATATGAATCAATACCATCCCAGGCATGATAGGTTTTTTCATTTCCACCGAAAGTAAGCAACTTAATAGTTGTTTTCTCTCCATAGTAACCGGCTTGTATAAAGTAAGACTTCATATTCGCTGTTGCCCGATCGATATAGCCATCAGAAGTAACCGATGACAAACGGGTATCAATAGCCCAGTGGTCATTCAATAATCCTGAACTAGCTTTGACAGTTGCTTTCTGCGTATTAAATGAACCGTACGAAGCCGAAACTTCACCCGAGGCCTTCGTTGCATAGTTTTCTGTCTGCATGCTAATGTTAGCTCCAAAAGCTCCGGCTCCATTTGTAGAAGTACCAACACCTCGCTGAACCTGCAGATTTTCAATCGACGAAGCCAGATCGGGAACATCCACCCAATAAGCCCCTTGCTCGTCCGGATCATTGTATGGAATTCAATTAATAGTGATATTGATACGCGCTGCGTCAGTTCCACGAATTCTAAAGTTCGTGTATCCAATGCCTGTTCCGCCATCTGATGACACCACCAGGGAAGGAGTAGAAGAAAGCAAATATGGAATGTCCTGACCCAAATTGCTTTTCGAAAGTGTCGCTTTGTCAATATTCGTGTAAGCAATCGGCGACTTATCAGAAGCACGCAGTGAAGTTACCGTAACTTCTTGAAGTGAATTAGTTTTTTGAACTAATTTAATAACCAGATTCCGATCTACATCCACTTTTTGTTTGAGTGTTTGATAACCGATAAAAGAAATCTCAAGCTCATAATGCTCATTTTTAAGCTTCTCGAAATGAAAAGAACCGTCATTCGCCGAAGTCTGCATCTGCGAATTGTTTTCAATCGCTACGGTAGCACCTGCCAGGGCACTCCCGTTTTCGTCAAGCACTTTTCCTTTAATAGTGTGCTGACCGAAGGCTGTAAAAGCCGAAAACAGCATAACTGCTGCAATAAAAATTTGTCTCATAACAATTTATTAGTTTAAATAATAATTTGATTTTGAGAGCCTAATTAAAAATACGGATGATTGTTGCTTATTCCCTTCGCGGAATT
>JAATGT010000083.1 GCA_015654525.1 Bacteroidales bacterium | reverse complement strand
GTTTCGGTCTATGATTATTGGAATACTTCTCTGTTTAAAGGAGGAATAAGTCGCTGGGGATGGCCTCAAAACTCCTTGGTTGTGGTAGATGCAACAGCTAAAACATTCAATTATACCCCTGAATATTATTTGCTCAAACATCTAAGTCATTTTATAAAACCGGGAGCTAAAAAACTGAAACTCTCAGGTGCATTTAATGATGCACTTGCTTTTGTAAATCCTGATAAAAGTGTGATTCTCATATTTGCCAATCAAGAGGCGAAAGATAAAACGGTAAACTTTACCATAAACAATCAACTGTTTTCTCCGATATTAAAAGCAAATTCATTTAATACCATTATCTTAAAGTAAAAATAAAAACAGGTATAAAAGTTTAGTTAACTATACTTGATCGTAACAATCTCTTCGGGAAGTTGTGACGATTTTTTTTATTTGGTGGACAAATTCTCATTTCTTCAATTGTATGTTTGATAAGTCTGGCTTTTGCATTAATTTTGTTTTGGAATAATCTTAATAAACAATCCAAATCAATTTATGAGAAAAGTAATCATTCTTTTATTCTTCATGTTGAGTGTTAGCCAACTTTTCAGTCAGGAAGTAACACGCGACACCACTTTTCGTGCCGAGGGAAACCCCGTCATTCGTTATAAGTATACGGCCGATCCGGCAGCTATGGTGTATAAAAATAAGTTTTACCTTTATACGGGGCACGATATATGTCCTAAAGGTCAGGAACGCTATGTGATGAACGACTGGTGTGTATTCTCGTCGGATGATATGAAGACCTGGACTGAACATCCTACTCCGTTGCATGCAAAAGATTTTGCCTGGGCTAAGGGTGATGCCTGGGCTTCTCAAGTAATAGAGCGCAATGGCAAGTTTTACTGGTATGTGGCAGTGGAACATGGAACCGTTCATGGAAAAGCTATTGGTGTGGCTGTGTCTGATAGTCCTACAGGACCATTTAAAGATGCCAAAGGTTCAGCTATCATTACCAATGATTTGACAACCAAATACACCAAAATAAGTTGGGATGATATAGACCCAACCGTGATCATCGATGATGATAAACAGGCTTATCTGTTTTGGGGAAATACTCAGTGTTATTACGTGAAACTCAAAGAAAATATGGTTGATACCATTGGACCAATCGTAGCCGTTCAGAACCTGCCCCGTTATACCGAAGCCCCGTGGATTCATAAAAATAAGGGCTGGTATTACCTGTCATATGCTTCTGAATTTCCTGAAAAAATAGTGTATGCTATGAGTAAAAAGATTACCGGACCTTGGGAGTATAAAGGTGTTCTGAACGAGTTGGCTGGTAACTCAAATACCAATCATCAGGCTATCGTAGAATTTAAGGGCAAATGGTATTTCGTATATCACAACGGTGGTGCTAACGCAGGTGGAAGTAGCTTTCACCGTTCGGTATGTATAGATCGCTTGGATTACAACAAAGATGGGTCTATGAAGCGTGTGCAGATGACTACCGAAGGAGTAGATGCAGTTAAATAAAGTGACGAAATCTAAATAAGTAAATAAAATGTCCCGAAGTTCTGAAAAGAATTTCGGGTCGTTTTATTTTATGTGAATTATTCATACATTTGTAAGTAAATTACAAATTATAGAAAAGGGGTTGGTTATGATACGACTTGAGCAGTTTACCGAGGCCAATTTTGAGCAGTTTATCAGTTGGATAGATACAGAAAAGTTTATGTATCAGTTTGGTGGAGCTTTGTTTACCTATCCGGTCACGGTAGAGCAACTGAATAACTACATTGCCGATTCAACACACAGGATATACCGCGTAGTAGATACTGCAACGGATAAGGTGATTGGCCATGGTGATATAAGTCATCTCAATGTAAAGAATAAGAGTGCGCGCTTATGCCGGATTTTGATAGCCAATGAGCAAGATAGGAGTATGGGTTATGGGAAACAACTTATACGGGCCTTGCTGAAAATCTGTTTTGGGGAATTAGCGCTTCATCGGGTCGATCTGGGCGTTTTTGAATTCAACAAAGCTGCTATTCGTTGCTATCAGAGCTGTGGATTTCGTATTGAAGGTACTTTGCGGGAGTCTTTTATAATAAACGATGATTATTATTCGGTACACAATATGAGTATTCTGGATAGAGAATACGCTACACTTACAACCTCAAATTAAAATAGATGGCAGTTGCTATAAGAAAAATAAAAGAGAGTGATTACCTGGTATTGATTTCTCTTTTCAAGGAATTTGCGCTTTTCGAAAAACTACCGGAGAAGATGACCAACTCCATGGAGCAAATGCTGAGGGAGACAGAATACCTGATGGGATT
>JAATGT010000125.1 GCA_015654525.1 Bacteroidales bacterium | reverse complement strand
TGAATATTCCTTTTTGATTAATTCGGTCTGCAATATCGGGAATTTGATAGCGCTCGTTTACAAACAAATGGAATATCTCCCTGACAGTCTCTGTGGTTTCATCATTTTTAGGTGTAAAGGTTACTCTTTCATTTGCAATTTGCTTATGTTCCCCTGCTTTTAGAAGACGGATAGGTTCTTTCTTTACGTCTAATAATTGGCGAGCCATTCCATATACTGCAATTCCTCCTGCTGAATAACCCTGTTCAGAAACCTTTATGCAGCCATGAAATACCTTGTCGCTTAATTGACGGCTGTACTCCGCAGCCATATAGCGCTGGATCGAAGTTTCCAGACTTGAAATCAGTTGATTGGTTGTATCAATGAAACCTCTTGAGACATATACTACCTCTTTGCCTTGTTTTTTGCATAAAAACACTAAGTGAGCTGCCTGATCCTGATCTTGGAACCGCCCCCATCTGGAAACATCATATACCAACACGTAGTCAAAATGAGGAGCATCTGGATTTTCAATCCAATTAGTAAAAAGGCGTTCGAATCCCGGACGATTTGGAAGTAATCCGCTTTTGCCTTCGTCAACTTCCTCATGTATAATTTCAATAGTATTTTCGCGGGCAAACTTTTCTGTGTGTTGTCTCTGGATAGTTATCGAATTTTCCTGTTTGTCTTCCGCCGAGTGCCTGTAGTAGGCTATTGCCCTTTTGAGAGTTTGATGAGAAATCAGCATGGCTATATGAAATTTTCCATTAGCTTATAAAGATCTTCGAAAAGGTTCTGCTCCTTGGTCGTCAGCTTAATATTAAGGTTCTTTTTAACGCTTAATTCCTTTGTTAAATTTCTAATTTGGGTTGAAACGCCCGACAACTGTGTCATTTCGCAAAGTTCTATAACAGATACTTGCGGTTCTGTCAGAAAGTACAATAGTTCCTCTTCATTTAAGGAAGCCATCGAAAAAATTTTGGATAGAGCAACGAAGTCTTTCCTACGATAAAGCAGATTATCATTGATCTTTTTAAAAAGAATTTTTACGATATCATCGACTTCATACGGTTTTATTTTTCGTAATCTTGGTAGTAGTTGCATGAATGAAATACGTTGGTGTTCTTTTAGGTCGTGTTCTGACATTAGTTCGAGATATTCAATCCGCATGTCCCTCAAGGCCGTGAAATGAAATAAGGTCGTCTGTCTTATCCCAATTAAGTCTGCTACTTCTTTCTCGCTTGCATCACTATACTCTGTTTTTATTCTATGGATCGCATTAGCTTTTTCAATCGGTCTCCAATCCCTACGATTATTTTGCATTTCATACCTGCGTGCTTCAAATTCTCCCGCATCCATTTTGGGATATATGCGACATGGTACCTTTTCAAGCTCCAGTTCCTTTGCGCAGGCAAATCTCCTGTGTCCATCCATTATCAAATAACGTCCGCTCTCAACTTCACATACTTTGATTGGGTCTTCAATTCCGTAATGCGCGATTGATTTCAGGAGACGGCTAAGATCACTACCTCCCCTAATACCAAATACTTTGCGCGGCTGATTATAATCGCGTTCAATTACATCAAGCGGTAGTTCTGCAAACCTTAAAGGATAAGGTCTAAATGAGTCTATCAGGTTTTTTTTCTCTGTGTGCATGATTTCTAATTTTAAGATAGTTCATGTTGTTTTTACAATTTTTAAAAGATGATTTACATTAAATGTGAGAAAGTAAGTTAACCTGAATGTGAAGTATTGCCGGATATTGTGAAACTTTAACAATTTCATGTTAAATGGAAATCCGGACTTCTGTATTAGTCGATGTATGGGCTTGAAACGAAAAAAACTAATCTCGCTCAATTTGACACCCTAGTTCACGTGTCTTCAATCAAAAACAAAAAAAGTGCGACTTATTATTTCCATATAACAAACTAAATCAGATTGGAAAATTAAATTTTGAGTTGTACTTTGTTGGTTAAATTATACCAATGATTTCGAAATCTATCTTTTTGAAAGCTACTGTTGCATTGATGTTGACCTTGACGTTCATTTATTCTTACAGTCAGTCCATCTGTTTTTACCTTTCAGATAACCAAACGTATGTTAATGCAACCGACGGCGGAAATATTACCTTTTATAAAAACGGAAATGTTGCAATAAATGGCAAAATCGATAAGAGCTTTTCATACAAGCACGAAGACTGCACAATCAGGTTATATTACAAGGGTAAGTTGATCAATACACTTAGTCATTCAGCCGGGTATTTTGATTTTAAAGGAGATCAATTGCCGGATAAATTCAATTGTGACTGTCTGATAGATACTCGTAAGATTGTTTATACTCATTTACAAAAACGTAGTTGAAAAAATTAATAATTGCAACTCAAATTAAAATAAAGGGTCCAATGCTTAGGCTTTATAATCGATCGAGAATTTGATACTCCAAAACGCAAAAGAAGACATTATAGTAAGACAATCATCATTCAGTTTGGTGACTGTCTTTCTGTTTATAGTAAACTGACAAAAAAACTGAATGAGAGGACAACTGTCCTAACTGATA
>JAATGT010000294.1 GCA_015654525.1 Bacteroidales bacterium | reverse complement strand
GGATGCTCTAGGTGGCGTGTTAAATACGACGGGGGAGAAAGCTGCTGAAACGGCGTTGGATATAGCTACTGACAAATTGAAAAATGTTGTAGATGAACTGATTGAAGAGTACGAACTTGATCCGCAAATGTTAACGTTAGTTGGTGGAGGAGGAAGTGCAGCAATTTTGGTTCCAGTACTTGCTAAAAAATATGGCGACTTTATGAATTGGAAAATTGCAAAGAATGCTCCTTATATTTCTACGATTGGTGTTGCTTTGGCGATGGTGAGAGAAACTGTTGAACGCAATGCTCAAAATCCTTCTAAAGAAGACGTGAAAAGGATTCGTCAGGATGTAATCAATAAAATAGTTAAATCTGGAGCTGTAGAAGAAACGGTGGATGTATTGATAGAAATAGATGCTGAGAGAGGAATTCTTCGTGCAATTGCAACAGGATCAACAGAATTTCGTTCAAAAGACATGTCAAGTGGGGCTTTGACGCCTGAACAATTGAAAGAATCAGCGAAAAATGTACTAAAATCAGATGAAGTTTCAAAAAAAATGTCAGCGGGCCGTTGGACATTATTTGAAGGAATAAGTATCAAGAAAAGGATACTTGGATTGATAATATCCAAAAAGCAGCGCGTTACAGTTCTTGACAGAGAAGGGGTAGCACGTTTTAAAAATGAGAAGGTTTCATATTTGTTATTCACAAAAGAAAAGTTAGAAGACTTTGACGAATTTTTGTATGATAATACAATTTTTGGAGATGCAAACGCTACAATTCCACGAGTGTTTTTGTTCTATAAGGAAAAAATGCTTGATTTGACAGGTATGCAAACTTCAGATCAAATGAAGTCTATTATGGAAGAAGAATTAAGTTCATTGAATGAAAATGAAGAAGTGATTGCTATTGCTTATAATTAACGATCATTGAGAATGTTGATGTTTTTTTATACTGGTCGGTTGGCTCAATGCTATTTTGATTAATATAAAGAAAAATAATTAGTGATTATTCATTAAAATATATTGATCAGTAAAGGACGATGAGAAAACATGATGAAAAATGCGATTCCGATTTCTTCATATGAATTAGGATATATGGAACTCCAAAAAAGTGCAGTTTTTAATAAAATACCTCAAGACAAAAGGGGGTGGTATGTTGAAGAATCTTTGATGATCGGTAAAAAAATTGCCAATACAGTTCTTGAAGATGAAGAAACTATTTTCCAATTGCTAGACAGACACCACATACAATTATTGCGAAAAAAAAGTAAAAAAATCGGTGGAACGTTAGCATTGAGAGGAGAAATAAATTTTAATAAAAAAAAATGTGTAATAACAGTTTATGAAGAATCAATGCAATCGATTTATAGTGGATCTCAGTTTTCTTTACCGCAAGAGTTTATATTGTCGAAAAATCAAGTTTTAGAAATACATTTGGCTCATGAATATTTTCATTATTTAGAATTTAAGACTGGAAAAATGGTGTCGCAAATGCTACCCAGGATCCAAGTGGGCTCATTTTTTAACAAAAAATTTTTAGTAGAGGTTATACAATGTTCAGAAATTGCAGCACATTCTTTTGCAAAGCAGTTTTGCCATTTAGATGTTTTACCAAATTATTATGATTTCCATTATATTAGTCAAAATTAGTCAAAAACCATTTTACAATTAGGGAGGAAATGTTCATGGATTCAATAACAATTATTAAAGGTATAGCAATGCTTATAGTTTTTTTGATAAGTGTTGGATTAATGGTATCGAAAAAGATACCAACAATTATTGCGTTACCGGTGATGGCAATTGTTTTTGCAGTTATTGCCGGGGTACCATTTATGTCTAATAACGCTGACGATGTAACAATTTTCAAAACTATTATTCAAACTGGGGCATCTAGAATGAGTGATGCAGTTGCGGGATTGATTTTCGGTGCATGGTTTGCCCAAGTTCTGAATCGTTTGGGAATTACGAAAGGAATTGTCAAAAAAGCTGCTGAGCTTGGAGGAGATAGACCATTGATTACTGCAATAGTTTTCTTTGCTGTAACTGCGGTTATTTTTACCGGTGGTAGTGGTTTGGGAATGTACATTTTGGTTGGAAATATAATCATTCCAATCATGATAACTACAGGAGTTTCACCATTTAATGCAGGTTTAGTTTTACTTTTGGGAGGTACTGTTGGCTCAATGATGAATGTGAGCGGTTGGTTAGTAATGGTGCAAACTTTGGGTATCACGATGGCAGTTATCCGCAACAATATTTGGATTCCATTTTTCCCTTTTGCCTTGATTTGTTTAGCGATGATTATATTTAATATTCATCGTAGCAATGGCAAACGAAAAGCTTGGGCAATGCCAACAAATGATCAAGGAGAACCTACTAAAAAACAGGCACCGATGATTTCCTTTATTTCACCATTGATTCCAGTCATATTGGTGTATGCATTTAAAATTGATATAGTTGCTGCAATTATAATTTCAACAATAATTGCTGTGATCTTAGTCCATCCTAAACGCCCGATGCAGGCTATAACCTCAGGGCTGATTGAAGGTATACAAGATGTGGCTAGTCCAATTGCGCTGTTTGTAGGAATTGGAATGTTGTTGGTATCTGTTTCATCAGCGCAGGTTTCAGGTGTTTTAACACCATTGCTAAAGATGATTATTCCAAGCTCGGCTTTAGGATATATCTTGTTTTTTGTTCTGTTGTCACCGCTCGCGATTTATCGGGGCCCAATGGCTTTATATGGTTTGGGTGCTGGAGTAGGAGCATTACTTGTTCCGGGTGGCATGAATCCTATTATGGTATTTATTGGTATGCAAGCTATTGGAGACTTGCAAGGTGTGTCAGACCCTACACAATCTTATATAGTATGGATAGCTGATTTTACTAAGACTGATGTTATGGATTATCTAAAGAAAACAATACCTTGGTGTGTTCTGTCAGTTGCTACTTCTATAATATTAGGGGTTATAATAATGCTGTGACAAAACTAATGAAAAGATAACAGAACTTAGTTAGCACTATACTTCATGTAAAAAAATGTATAG
>JAATGT010000253.1 GCA_015654525.1 Bacteroidales bacterium | reverse complement strand
GAGGAAAGATAGCTCAGATATGCATTTCGGATAGTTGCAGGGGGGATAGAAAACAGCGACAATGATAAAAAAACAGCGGCTCAGCAATGAGTCGCTGTTTTTTTATTGTTTTTATATAAACAATTTTCGGTCTACCCGGGCAAAGTCGGTAATGATCTCGTAAGAGAACCGACTGTAGTCTTCCCCATACGAATTTACAATATAAACCCCTCCGGCTCCTGCCGTTTCGGCGGCTATAATTCCGGGAACGGAGTCTTCGAATATAATGGTTTCCGAGGGTGCCAGATTGAGTTTTTTTGCCGCTGCAAGAAAAACATCGGGAGCGGGTTTTCCGCGTAAAGTACCATCATTGTACGCCACTTTCTCAAAATCAAACCATCGGGTCAAATTCATGTGTTCAAAATAAAAAGCCACATTTTCAATGCCGGCCGAAGTGGCAATGGTAAAAAACACCTTATTTTCGGCTAAGAAATTAAACAGATCCTCGGCACCTGCTGCCAGCTGCAAATCGTTTACGCAAAGGTCGCGGTAAATCTGCTCCTTTTCCTGAGTCAGGTCGTTTACTTCGGTATCGGTTAGCTGATTTCCAAAAATGGTACGCATTATATCAGGATTGCCTTTTCCGTGAATTTTGGCCCGTTTTTCGTCTGGGGTCATGTACATTCCTCTTTTTTCAAGGAATATATCAAAGGCTTCGTCGTGAAAAGCTGTATCCCAGAAAAGGGTTCCGTTGAAATCAAAAATAGCGGCTTTAAAAGTCATTCTTCTTTATTTTATTGTTTTATAATTGATAAATTTCTAAATTCAAGTGGCGTGCCTTCGTTCTGAAAGCCTATAAATCCGGTAATTGCTGTAAGTCCCGTAAGATTATTCTGAAGCACTCCATTTACATAAACCCTGAGTGTTTTTTTATTGCAAACAACCTTCATGGAGTTCCATTCTCCCAATGGTTTTTCGTTAGAAGCCTGCACTTTTTTTACTGTAAATTTTACAGAATCGGTACATTCCTTGGCCCACAAACCATTCATACAGATAATATCGCCTGCTGCCTTCGCTTTTTGTTGAACCTGATAGCATCCCGGCCAAACAGTGTCTTTAGGCTGAATATGCACCAATACACCACTGTTTCCTAGCGACTTTATCCAACGCCACTCCACATTCAACGTGTAATTGGAAAACTTCTTTTTCGTTCTCAGATATCCGGTTGAAACTCCGGTTATTTGCAAAGTACCGTTCTCCATTTTAAAGACTTCAGAAGCATTGACATTCTTGTCTTTGATAATATAAACCCAGTTAGCAAAATCCGACTTTGTAAAATACGAAGGTTTAGCCTGTTTTTCCGCATTAACCGACTGAAGTGCAAATCCACTAGCAAACACACAAATAAAAAGTGCGGAGAGGGTATTCTTTAAATTTAGTTTCATAAGAAAATAATTGGTTTTTAGAGATCAGATGGAACTCGCATACATTGCTACTGTCCGAATATATGTTCATTTCACAAACTATCAATTTAGTAAAACTGTATAATTAAAATTTCGCACAAAATTAGTGAATAAACTGAACTAACTAACCGGCAAGACTTTTCTTTAACTTATTATCTGACGCGATTTTTCAATGGCAGAAGATGATCAGGAAAACTACAAGCACTATCAGAGGAAGCAGAAACACAAACTGACTGACTAAACACCAACAAAATAGTCGACTCCAAAAAGGAAGCCGACTACGCTGTAAACGTTTGTTCTGAGTGAGCGATTGGAGTTGGGATAAATCCATATTCAGCAATTCTTCCCGTTTAAAGCCCAAACGGGCAATGCCTTTGTCAAAATACCCTTTGCGAAAAGCAGAAAACACAGTTTGGGGATGAAGCCAAATACCCCAACCCATTGTCCAGAGTGGAAAGATAATTATGGGAAAGTTTTGATAAAAGCCGGTGGAAATCTCCCACGAAGCGATAAACATTTCACCTTTCCAGGTGGTATCCTGACTGTTTAAAATATGTTCCAGATCGTGGATATAAAGCATTCTCTTTCTCCAGGAATAGTTTGGTAGCTTAAGTGTGAGATGGGGGAGCGGTACTTCAAAGGTTTTATCGTCCACACCACCATTTTCGGGTATATTATAACGGCGATAAAATTGATCAAGATGTTCGCGTAATGTCATTCAAAAAGTGTAATTAAAGTTCTGCAGCCGCAGCCTGATCAAGATAAAATTCCGCCGGGCCGGAATGCGATTGGATATACGAAGCCGGAAAATCACTGAATTTATTT
>JAATGT010000302.1 GCA_015654525.1 Bacteroidales bacterium | reverse complement strand
GTTGGTTCCCCTGAAGGGGACTTGAAATTACAACCGTATCGTCTAACGATTTTCTGAAAAATAGGACATTATTTAATTCCTATTACTTAGTCTATACAAACAACCTTTTAAAATTTAATGCAATGGAAATTAAATGGATTATTATTGCTGTAGTTTTTGTTTGTGCAATTGCTTTGGTTTTTTATCTGATTAAACGAAATCGCAAGGATAAAGAAGAAGTAATAAAGTTCTTAAATGAAAATGAAATAGAAAGCGAGCCAAAGCCGGAAGAAAAAGAAAAATGATAAATTTCTACGGAATTCGGAATAGCTTTTGTTTATTCCCTCTGTTTTTAATAGCATAATAAGAATATCGTATAAAAGTGAATCTTGAAGATGGGTATAGGGCTCTACTTTAAGAACACCAGATTGAGTGTGACGAGCGATATATCTTTTGATGTTACAGAGATTTTTATGCAATCGCAGACTTGTGCAATAATGATTTTTGCCTGTGGATTTTAAAATGCGTATTTTTGTACAAAATAAATAGATTATAATATGGATAAAGTTAAGTTTAATCATACAACACCTATTCAGCTGCGGTTTAATGACTTCGATGCATTGGGACATGTGAATAACTCGGTTTACTTTTCGTTTTACGACTTGGGAAAAACCTCTTATTTTGATGAAGTTATGCCCGATGCAAGCACCAACAAGGAAGTGGGTGTGGTAATAGCAAACATTGAGGTAAGCTTTTTGTTGTCGGTATATCCCGGTGAAAATGTAGCTGTAGAAACTGCTGTAGTAGGAATCGGAAACAAAAGTTTCAAACTCTTACAACAACTGATTGATGTTGACACCAAAGAAGTGAAGTGTATCTGTCAAACGGTAATGGTTTGTTTTGATGCAAAAACTAAAAGTTCCCATCCCATTTCGAACGAATGGAGGAAGGCTATGGCCGACTTTGAAGATAACCCCGAGTTGGGCAATATTCACACGAACAATTAATTATAGATGTTTTTTTTGCCTGTTTTTGCAGGTCTGACAATTCAATTGGAAGAAAAAAGATTAGCTCCTATCAACTAAGGTTATGCGTAAGATAATTCATATTGATATGGATGCTTTTTTTGCTTCTATTGAGCAACGGGATAATATCGATTATAAAGGTAGACCTTTGGCAGTAGGTTATTCGGGTGTGCGTGGAGTTGTAGCAGCGGCCAGTTATGAAGCGCGACGTTATGGAGTGCGTTCGGCCATGGCATCAAAAACCGCTCTGCGTAAATGTCCGCATCTGATATTTGTGATGCCGCGGTTTGATGTATATAAATCGGTGTCGCGACAAATCATGGAGATCTTTCATGAGTACACTGATTTAGTAGAACCTCTCTCGCTGGATGAAGCATTTCTGGATGTTACCGAAAACCACAAACAAATAGCGTCGGCCACACAAATAGCCAAAGAAATAAAGCAGAAGATACAGGAAACGGTCGGGCTTACGGCTTCGGCGGGCGTATCGTTTAATAAGTTTCTGGCCAAGATAGCTTCCGACTACAACAAGCCCAATGGTCTGTTTGTCGTAAAACCGAAGGATGCCGAGCCATTTGTAGAAACTCTTGTTGTTGAGCAGTTTTTTGGTGTAGGTAAAGTTACGGCAGAACGAATGCACCAATTAGGTATAAGAACCGGCGCCGATTTAAAGCAATGGTCGGAGCAAGGACTGGTAACCAACTTTGGTAAGGCCGGACATATGTATTATCAAAATGCACGGGCCATAGATAACCGACCGGTAGAGTCGCAACGTATCCGGAAGTCGGTAAGTTCCGAAACGACTTTCGCGAATGATATGGATAGCTACGACGAGATTCTGCCTGAACTGGACAAGCTGGTGAAGGAAGTAATTGAATATGTAGGTAAGAAAGACTTCAAAGGACGTACTGTAAGCCTGAAAATAAAATTTTCCGATTTCAAAATTATAAGCCGCAGTAAAACATTCCTCACGCCGATATCCGATTATGAAACGCTTTATAAAACCGGAACAGAACTGTTGAGCCTGGTGGATTTGTCGCCTAAAATACGGTTGATTGGCATTGGTATCAAGAATAATGAAGAAGAGTTGAGTTGGGCAGATGCCATTCAGTTGAGAATTGATTTTAAGGAGAATGAAGAGCTGGTGGAGTGAATGAAACAAGATCATGCTGTGTTTTAGGACCGAGCTATGATACAATATTTTAGATCATATTAATATAATATCAAGTTGGAATGAAAAAATTTTTAGTCTCAATTTTGGCTATGGGATTTGTAATTGGCGTGTATGCACAAGAAACCCAATATGAAACCAAACTGAATATCCATTATTACAACGATTCGATTAATAGATTGGATAGTTATATAAATGAGCGTTGTGTGTTGGATATCTATTACCCCAAAGATAAGAAAGCGTATGCCACTGTCGTATGGTTTCATGGTGGTGGATTGACTGGTGGAAGTAAGGAACTGCCCGCAGCTTTAAAAGGAAAAGGAATTTGTGTAGTGGGTGTTAATTATCGTTTATACCCCAACGTAAAGGCTCCTAAGTATATTGAAGATGCTGCTGCTGCCGTAAGCTGGGTGTTTAATAATATCACTGCGTTGGGTGGTGACTCTTCATTGATCTTTGTTTCAGGTCATTCGGCCGGAGGATATCTGACAGCTATGGTTGGACTGGACAAATCCTGGTTGAATAAATATAATATCGATGCCAATAGAATTGCAGGGCTTATTCCTTTTAGTGGACAAATGATTACCCATTTCACGGTTAGGGAAGAGAGAGGTATTCCCGATAAACAACCACTAATTGATAATTTAGCTCCTTTGTATTATGTTCGTCCGGATGCTCCTCCATTACTATTAATTACGGGCGACAGAGAGTTGGAGATGTTAGGGAGATACGAGGAAAATGCCTACATGATGCGCATGATGAAAGTGTCGGGACATAAAAAAACGAAACTTTATGAACTGGATGGTTATGGTCATGGGATGACCGAACCGGCTTTTCCTTTGTTGCTTAACGAAGTAAGGCGAATTGTAGCTGAGAAGAAGGCTAAGTGACCATTGGAACCGCACTAACAGCAAAACTGTGTGTTATTAAGGACTGGGTACAAAATCGGCGTGTGGTTGAAACCACACGCCGATTTTATTTTATAAGGTACTGATTTATTTTAAATATTTTCGAATCTTCTGCCGCTAAAATTTCTTCAATTCTTCCAATAAAATCCGATTTTCTTCGGGCGTTCCTACAGTAATACGCACACAACCCATACACAACGAAACAGTGTTGCGGTTACGTACAATAATGCTTTTATCCACCAGATAATGATACACAGCATTGGCATCGGGCACTTTTACCAATACAAAGTTGGCATCGGTAGGGTAGATGTGTTGAATCAAAGGTAATTTTTCCAATTCTTGAACTAACACAGTTCGTTCTGCAAGTAATGTTTTTACCCAGGCTTTCGTCTGGTCGGCATTTTTCAATGCTGTTAATGCCTGCTTTTGTGTCAGAATATTGATATTATACGGATACTTGATTTTATTGAGTATGCCAATAATTTCAGTCGATGCAAATGCCATTCCCAAGCGGATAGCTGCACTTCCCCAAGCCTTGGAAAAAGTCTGTAAAATAACCAGATTGGGATAATGCGATAAAAATTCGGAGAAACTGCCTTCGGAAGCAAAATCAATATAAGCTTCATCCAATACCACGATACCTTCGAATGAAGTCAATAACTTTACAATCTCCTTCCGATCCATGCTGTTGCCGGTAGGGTTGTTGGGTGAGCAAAGCCAGATAAGCTTTGTATACAGATTGCTTGCTGCCAATAAACTATCGGCAGTGAATTGAAAATCTTCGTCCAGTAATACTTTCCGGTATTCCACATCATTTATAGAAGCTGAAACTTTGTACATACCATAAGTTGGTTCGATAGCCACCACATTGTCTATACGTGGTTCGCAAAACGCGCGGTATAGTAAGTCAATGGGTTCGTCGCTACCGTTTCCAAGAAAGATATTCTCAACCGGGACGTTTTTTACTTTGGTGATTAGTTCCTTTACTTCCCATTGCAATGGATCCGGGTAGCGATTGTATGGGGCATTGTATGGATTCTTGTTTGCATCCAGGTATACCGATGCTTCGCCTTTAAATTCATCGCGGGCGCAAGAGTAGGGTTGAAGGGAACGTATATTGGCTCGTAATAATTTATCTAAATTCATATTTACTCGTTTTACTCGTGATATTTGCTCACTTTGTTCACGTTACTTATTCGTTTCGCTCATGATATTAACTCACTTCGTTCGTGTTATTTGCTTCGCGTTATTATAACTGTCAATTATTAACTATCAATTGTCAATTATCTACGGTGGCTACTGTATCTTTCTTCCACCGGTTTTTCTTCGTTCAACCGTACTTTCACGGCATTGCTGTGAGCCATCAGTTCTTCATTTTCTGCCATCAGGATAATGGCATTGCTCAGGTTTGTCAGTCCTTCCTGTGTGATTTGTTGGAAAGTTACTTTACGTACATAACTGTCTAGATTCACACCGTTATAAGCTTTGGCGTAACCATTCGTTGGCAAGGTATGATTTGTTCCTGAAGCATAATCACCCGCACTCTCGGGTGTATAATTTCCTAAGAATACTGAACCTGCATTGATAATGTTTGCCGCAACACCCATATAATAACGGGTGGAAATGATCAGGTGTTCGGGTGCATATTCGTTGGTCATTTCTACAGCTTCTTCCAATGTCTTTAATACAATGATCTTGCTGTTTTCCAATGCTCTTTGGGCAAACTCTTTTCGTGGAAGTTGTTCCAGTTGAAGTTCCAGTTGTTCCAGCACAGGTTCTACTTGTTTTTCGCTGACGGTAATTAACATAGATTGACTATCTACGCCATGTTCAGCTTGCGAAAGTAAGTCGGCAGCTACAAAGATTGGATTAGCAGTTTCGTCAATAATCACTTCTACTTCCGAAGGACCAGCAGGCATATCAATAGCCACATCGCGCAATGACACTAATTGTTTTGCAGCCGTTACATATTGATTTCCGGGACCAAATATTTTATAAACCTTAGGAACGGTTTCCGTTCCGTAAGCCATTGCAGCAATAGCTTGTGTTCCGCCTATTTTAAAAATCCGATGAACTCCTGCAACTTTAGCAGCATACAGTACAGCTGGATGAATTTTTCCTTCTTTGTTTGGAGGCGTGCACAGTACAATTTCATTGCACTCGGCTATTTGTGCCGGAATTCCCAGCATTAAAACGGTAGAGAAAAGAGGTGCAGTCCCACCGGGAACATACAAACCCACTTTTTGAATAGCAATAGCTTTTTGCCAGCAATAAACACCCGGTGAAGTTTGAATCTCAGGCAAATCATGTTGTTGTTCCGAATGGAACTTCCATATATTGCGTCGTGCCATTTCAATGGCTTGTTTTAAGTCGGTTGATACCAGCTTTTCAGCTTCAGCAATTTCTTCCTTGCTAACTTCAATGTTGTCAAGGCTCACTTTATCAAACTGTTCGGTGTATTCTTTCACCGCTTTGTCACCGTGGGCACGAACATCATCCAATACTTTTTGTACCGCACCAAACAACGATGTATTGTCGAAAGTTGGACGAGTCAGAAGTGATGCCCACTCTTCGCGTGAAGGATATTTGATAACTTGCATAATACTATATCGTTTTGTTGTTATTTATTAGTTATATATTTACTCGCTGTGCTCGTGATATTAACTCACTTTGTTCGTGTTATTACTTCGCTTCGCTCATGATATTAACTCACTTTGTTCGTGTTATTACTTCGCTTCGCTTGTGATATTAGCTCACTTTGTTCGCGTTATTTGGTTGATGATGTTATTTATTGATTTTGTTTTTAGTTATCGCTAATCATTTATCACTAAACTCTGTTTTACTACTAACCTATTTTCTTCCGACTACTTACTCGAAACTATATTGTCCCAGTTGGCATGTAGTTCTTTCATATCATTAAAAACCATACTGGCACCACTATTTATTAATGCGGATGGTTTCAGTGGTCCTGTATTGACTCCGATTGTAAACAATCCTGCTGCATGAGCAGATTCAACTCCCAGTGGAGCATTTTCTATAACAATGGCTTCCCAGGGTTGTACCCCCGATTTTTTTAATGCAATCAAATAAGGTTCCGGATGAGGCTTGCCATATTTCACATCGAAAGCCGTAACCATTTTATCTTTGCTGAAGATGCCCGGAAAATTTTCTTCCAGACTATGAAGTAAGGTGCGTTGTCCTGACCCTGTGACAACAAAAATCTGAAGTCCCTCAGCCTTAACTTTCTTTAGTAAGTCGTAGACAAAAGGGATTTGTTCTGTTTTGCCGCAGGCTTCAAACAAGCTTGATTTTAATTGGTATATATCGTTTTTTTCTTCTTCCGTAGCCGTTCTTCCATGTTCTTTTATAAAGATCTCATCAATTGTTGATGCTCCGGTACGGCCTTCATTCATATAAGCTTCATATTCGGTAAATGGAAGATTTTTGTTGTGTAATGCTTTTACCCAAGCTGTTGCATGGTGCTTCATCGAATCAAACAGAACTCCATCCATGTCAAAAAACACAGCCTTGGGGCTGAATTTAGGGTAGCTTTTAGTTCGAATAAATTTTTCTATTTCTTGTGTAAACATGTAGTTAAAAATTTCTTGCAAAGATACTTATTTTTGAAGTTAAATAGATCGTTTTTATCCGGCATATTTTCTGATTTGAATTGAAAAACAGGAGTTGAATGAGCTGGCTCTAAATACATAATCACTGTTTCGTGAAAATTAGACGTTTTTTTTTGATTTGAATAATCTATATAAATAAAATATATTGTAAATTTGCAGTCTGAAAATCGGGGTGTGGCGCAGTCGGTAGCGCGTTACGTTCGGGACGTAGAGGTCGCAGGTTCGAATCTTGTCACCCCGACAAAAATAAATTCTTACAAGTTCTTAATTAACTCTGAATTTGAGAGATTATCAATGCTAATTATGTATTTTTGCAGCAACAAAACTTCTGCAGCATAAAAGAGCACTTAGAATAGTTCTTTATTAGCAACTGATAATTGCTTTTTTACATGCGCAATTACTTAATATAAAATATATTCGCATGAAATCACATCAAATTATTTTTTTAAGTCTTATTTGTCTCGCTTTTACAGCGTGTGCTTTGTCCGGGGAGTCGAATAGTACTCCTCAAATGTCTTTATATAGTGCCCCTGTTAATGGTAAAGATACCTTGAAAATTGCTTATGCAGGAAAAGACGATTACGATTATCTTATGGATACAATTTCCGTGGGTGATACTGTGCAGTTTAAATTTGTATTAAATGCAGTTTCGAATAATCTTGTTGGATTTAGCCTGACTCGCCCAAATGATACAATTTCAACTAAGATCATACTACCTACAGAATCTTCGCTGGATGGAGTTTTTGTAAAAGCAAGTTCTGATTATTCGGCCGGAAAATTTATATTTATAGCAAAACAAAATTACGCATATTTTCCTTTTAGCTATGTTGCAAAAGCTGCAAGTACAAATTCGATTCTTCGATTTTATTTACAATCGGATGCTAATTTCGGAACTTCGTCTACCGGCGTTAATTATGTTTCATTTAAACTGAAAACACCTATTGTGGCAAAAAAGTAAGATTGTCGGTTATCATATCTTTCTGATAAATAAAAAAAGGTCATTCCAAATTTAGGAATGACCTTTTTTATTTACTGAATTTTTCTGATTAAAGTCTTGCTTTTATCGCTTTAGTTTCAGCTTCAAAACCTGGTTTTTCCAATAGAGCAAACATGTTTTTCTTGTAAGCTTCTACGCCCGGTTGGTCAAATGCATTTACGCCAAGTAAGTAGCCACTGATGCCACAGGCTTTTTCGAAAAAGTAGATCAACTCACCCAAATAGTATTCGTTAAGTTTTGGAAGTTCTATTTTTAAATTAGGTACGCCACCGTCGACGTGAGCAATCATGGTTCCAAGTTCGGCCATTTTATTTACTTCGTCTACACGTTTTCCGGCAAGGAAGTTCAAGCCATCCAGATTTGCTTCCGAGTGAGGAAATACTTTTGTGTGGTTACTTTCTTTTACGGAGATTACTGTTTCAAAAATGGTACGTTCACCTTCCTGGATCCATTGACCCATTGAGTGAAGGTCGGTAGTGAAATCAACAGCAGCTGGGAAGATACCTTTATTTTCTTTTCCTTCGCTTTCACCGTAAAGTTGTTTCCACCATTCTCCAAAGTAATGTAATTTAGGATGGAAGTTTACCAAAATCTCGGTTTTCTTTCCGTTTTTGTATAGCTCATTACGTGCTGCTGCATATTGAGCCGCAGGATTTACTTCGAATGGAATTTTATGCCCGCATTTGTTTTCCATAGTTGCAGCTCCGGTAACCAGTTGGCGAATATCAAATCCGGCAACAGCAATTGGAAGCAAGCCTACGGGGGTGAGAACAGAGAAACGTCCACCAACATTGTCTTCAATTACAAATGTTTTATAACCTTCCTGAGTAGCCGCTGTGCGAAGAGCTCCGCGTGATTTGTCAGTAATGGCAACAATCAGTTTTTGCGCTGAAGCTTTGCCTTGCTGCTCTTCTAATTGAGTTTTTAATAAGCGGAAAGCCAAAGCAGGCTCGGTAGTTGTTACTGATTTGGAGATAGATATAATACCGAACTTTTTGCTTTTCAATAGTTCTTGCAATTCGTATAAATAATCTTCGCCTATATTTTGTCCGGCATAGACCACGATGGGTGATTTGCGTTCGGTTTGTAACCAGTCGAAGCTATTTGAAAGTGCATCAATAACTGCTCTGGCTCCTAGATAGCTTCCGCCAATACCAATTACAACCACCACTTCGCAGTTGTCACGTAGAATTTTAGCTGTGGCTTCCAGGTCACTAAACTGAGCTTCATCAATAGATGACGGCAGATTCAACCAACCTAAGAAATCACTTCCTTTTCCAGTACCGTTGTGCAATGAATCGCTTGCTGCAATTACTTGTTCTGCATATCCGGCTACTTTCTGTTCGGAAATGAATCCGAACGCTTTGTCGATAGATAGTTTAATATTTTCCATTTTATATTTAATTTGATAGTATATAAGTAATAAATAATATGAATGATCTGTTTTCTAAAATCAAAATACAGATAAACAGTCTTGTAACTCGTAACTATTTACTTGTAACTACTTTGAGTTATTTGTTCGCTTCGCTCACGATATTTATAGCTAGTTACTCACTTCGTTCGTGGTGTTAAATTACTTTAGCCTTACTGCTAACTGATGAACTAATTAATCTATCCATCAATCAACTACTTCAGTTTTTCCGATAACTTTCGTATTTCCATAGTTGGAGAACAACGATTGTATAAAATTTCGAATATAGAGTCAACAATCGGCATACTTATTTGGTATTTTTCGTTTATCTCGTGAATACATTTAGTTGCATAATAACCTTCGGCTATCATTTCCATTTCTATCTGAGCAGTTTTTACAGAATAACCTTTTCCTATCATGGTTCCAAATAGCCGGTTGCGGCTGAACTTGGAATAGGCGGTTACAAGTAAATCGCCCAAATAAGCTGATTCGTTGATGTCGCGATGCATGGGATTGATAGCATTGCAAAAACGATTCATCTCTTGAATGGCATTTGAGACCAATACAGCCTGAAAGTTATCACCGTATTTTAATCCGTGGCAAATTCCGGCTGCAATGGAATAAATATTTTTCATAACCGACGAATATTCTATTCCAGCAACATCATCGCTTATAGATGTACGAATAAAGCTGGTATTGAATCGTTGTGCTAGCATCCGTGCTTTTTCGCGATTAGTACAACCAAAGGTGAGGTAGGAAAGACGTTCCAATGCTACTTCTTCTGCATGGCAAGGTCCAGCCAACACAGCGATATTATCTTTCGATACACCGTAAAATTGTTCGAAATAATCGGTAACAATCATATTTTCATCCGGCACAATACCTTTGATTGCAGTAACAATAAATTTATTATCAAGTTTCCGTTTCAGCTTTTTCAAATGCTGCTTCATGAACGGTGATGGAGTGGCAAAAATCAGAATATCCGACGTACGCACCAGTTTGTTTATATCGCTGGTAAAATGAATCCTGTCGGTGTCGAATTTTACTCCGGTCAGATAAGATGGATTTTTGCTGAGTCGGATAAATTCATCAATTTGCTCTTGCCGACGCATATACCAGTTGATGCTATCCGCATTAGTAAGTGCTATTTTTGCTATTGCTGTGGCCCAGCTCCCGCCGCCAATTACAGCAATTTTACTCTTTTCGTTCATCATCGTATAGTTAACGAGTGGACAAGTAAACGAGTAAACGAGATAAAAATTTATTCTTACTCGATTACAGGCTTACTATCCTTTTTTGTCTCCTTATTTACTTGTTTACTGCTTCAATCCATGCTGCCACCTCTTCTTTCGACGGATTTGTCAGCTCCAGTTTATTCTTTTTGTTCAATCCGCAAATGTCCTGATGAAACTTATTCGGGTTCAATCCTTTCAATCCTTCTACGGTTTGAATGCCGGCTTTTTGAATTACCGAAACCCAGATTTCGGGTATTCCTAATGCAATAAATTTTTCGGGTCCTTCTTTCTTTTCTGCTTTTTCGGGTTTCATCTGAGGAAAGAAGAGAACTTCCTGAATGGCTTGTTGACCGGTCATCAGCATGACCAAACGATCCATACCAATTCCCATTCCGGAGGTTGGAGGCATACCGTATTCTAGCGAGCGTACAAAGTCCATATCAATAAACATGGCTTCGTCATCACCTTTTTCGCTTAGTTTGAGTTGCTCCTGGAAACGACCTAATTGGTCAATGGGGTCGTTAAGCTCAGAATAAGCATTAGCCAGTTCTTTTCCGTTTACCATCAGTTCGAAGCGTTCGGTCAGTTCGGGATTGTCGCGGTGACGTTTACAAAGCGGACTCATTTCGCGTGGGTAATCAGTGATAAATGTAGGTTGGATATAATTTCCTTCACATTTTTCGCCGAATAATTCGTCAATCATTTTGCCTTTACCCATAGTTTCGTCCACTTCTACCTGTAGTGTTTTGCATACTTCGCGTAGTTGGATTTCGTCCATGCCGTTAATGTCGATGCCGGTGTGTTCTTTAATGGCATCGATCATGGTGATGCGTTTGAAAGGTGTTCTGAAACTGATGGTTCTGTCGCCTACGGTAATTTCGTTGGTGCCATTTACGTCCATACATATTTTTTCAATCATGTTTTCAGTAAAAGTCATCATCCAGTTGTAGTCTTTATAGGCTACATATATTTCCATGGCGGTAAATTCGGGATTGTGTGTGCGGTCCATACCTTCGTTGCGGAAGTTTTTGGAAAATTCATACACGCCTTCGAAACCTCCCACGATTAATCTTTTGAGGTATAATTCGTCAGCCACACGCAGATACAAGGGTATGTCCAGCGCATTGTGATGTGTGACAAACGGACGCGCTGAAGCACCACCGGGGATGGACTGAAGGATAGGAGTTTCCACCTCAATATATCCTTCGCCATTGAAATAATCACGCATGGATTGATATACTTTGGTGCGTTTGAGAAAAATATCTTTTATACCTTCGTTTACCACAAGGTCCACGTAGCGTTGACGGTAGCGTTGTTCCGGGTCTTCGAAAGCATCGAAAGCCACGCCGTCTTTGTATTTTACGATAGGGAGCGGACGGATCGACTTGCTAAGCACGGTCAGTTCTTTGGTGTGAATGCTGATTTCGCCTGTTTGAGTACGGAACAAAAACCCTTTGATACCAATAAAATCACCAATATCTAATAGTTTTTTGAATACAGTGTTGTACATTTCGGGTTGCGCCTCGGTATTGATATCATCGCGGCTAACATATACCTGAATGCGTCCTTTGGAGTCTTGCAGTTCGATAAACGAAGCTTTTCCCATGATGCGACGACTCATGATGCGACCTGCCACACAAACGGTTTTACCGCTTTCTTCGTCTTTAAATTCAGCTTTTATATCGGTGGAAAATGCGTCGGTTGGATACAATGCGGCAGGGTAGGGATCGATGCCTAAATTTCGCAATTCGTCCAGACTCTGCCGTCTGAACTGTTCTTGTTCGCTTAGTTCTGTGCTCATATTCTATTTTATATACAAATTACTGCAAAAGTACAAAAACTAATGCACAATGCATAATGCATAATTCAAAATTATGAATTTCAGCCAACTTGCTAGTCAAGCTGATAAAAGAGTGTGCGAACCGAGAATTACGATTTCAGCTTTTAAATATCCGTATTCATTTGGATTTGTAAAATTGTATTTTGCCAGAGTAACCAGTAAAAATTAGATATGGTGTTTTTTTATATACGGATTAAAAGGTGCTGTTAGTGAAAGTTGTTAACTCGATAAATCACTTTTCTTAAGTGTCTTTTATCTGGCCAAGTAAATAGGACAGAACAATCCGTTCACAGCAAGATATGGCTTCGGTCAATATTCGCTTTGTTCAAGTTTTTGAAGCCTATGTTTGGTTGGGTTAAGAAATAAATTTATCAACATTCCAGACAATAACAACGCAGAAAAGACAGTAGCCAGTACAAAGCCATATTTAGCCTTATGACCAAAAGCATCGCTTACTGCCCCCATTAATAATGGCCCCAAAGCAGCTCCTGCGGCAGTAAAAAAGAGAATAACCCCGGCTACCGAACTATGTTTTACCTTATGAAAACAGCTGATTCCTTTTGAGTTAATAGTTGGATAAATGACCGACATAAACAATCCTGAAAGCGGGAGCAAAATGACCGCAAAATCAATTCCTCCAACGACACTACCCAGAAAACACAAAAAGATGAGGAGGCTAAAGATACTTAGCACCAACGCCCAGTTAAAGCGTGCCATTAACCATGCACCGAGAAAACGTCCGCCGGCACGGAGAATAAAAAAGATGGAGAGCGCATAAGTGGCAATAAAAACAGCGCTTCCGTTATAACCAGCAATAAGTGTTGGCATCCACACATATATAGCACATTCAACGGATACGTACAGAAAAGCAGCCAAGGAGAACCCCAACGCATAAGGATCCTTCATCATCGATAAAGTAGCTTTCAGATTTATAGGGTCTTCGGTCGTTTTTTTTGTTTTTGGGTATTCGACCATCATGGCTATTGCAATCAGCGCAATACACAAAGAACCGGCAACAACGTATAACCACTTCCATGCGACTCCCGTTTTAAGCAAATAGGTAACAATAAAAGGACCGATAATGGCTCCAACTCCAAAAAAACCCTCAACGACATTCATTGTTGAGGTGTGCTCTGTGGTTGATTTTGAAATGTCTCCAATAAGTGCCAATGCTGCGGTTTTAAAAACACCGATCGAAACTCCTGAAATAATCAAAAGTCCAAGAAAAAATGCAAATGTATTTCCGGTGAGAAATAAATATGAATTGACTGAAAAAAGAGCTAACCCAATGATGATTGTTTTTTTACGTCCGAATTTATCTGCCAAAAAACCAAGAAATATACCCGCAAGGGCAATAGCCACCATAGGAGCATAATGCATTAATCCGGCTGCGGTCATACTCAGTTGAAACTGCTTCATAACTTCAGGAATAATTACACCTACAGCATCCGTAGTCATTGCAAACATCATAAACATTAGAAAAGTTAACCATTTGATAATGGTTAGGTTTTGATGACCGATATAGTGTGATTGCGTATTCATGTATTAGTTTTTAGATAGTTAGTTTAGACTTTAAATTCAACTGTTTGACCATTTTCATCCAAATAGCTGATTTGGGTAGAATATGTATTTAGATCAATTTTTAATATGCAATACAATTCGTCTTTTTCCCACGACAGTGAAATTTTATCATCACGTGTTTCCAAAACGCTAAATGTACCATTAAATGCCGGATATTGGTTGCGGAAGCGGATCAGTTTCATTAACCGTTGCACTACAGGCTTATTCACTGCTTCATCAATTTCATCAACGGTGAAATTGTGCCTGTTTATTTCTCGTCCTTCGCCTGTTTTCAGTACATTTTCCGTATCGTTTTTGCCGGCAAGCATACCTACATAATATACCTGCGGAATGCCGGGAGTGAAAAACTGGATGGCACGTGCAGCTAAATAAGCATCGTCGTTGCAATCGAGTGCAGAATAGAACGAACACCTTATTTGATGAACATCGAAACCATCCTCGCTTTTATGCTTGTCGGAAAAAATCAGGCTTAAATTCGAACCCCTCTTCATGCAAATATCCACAATTTTACGAGCATCAGTGCTGCTAACCAAACCGTCTAAATCGGGTTTTACAGGAATCCCATCGTGACAATCGAGCATGGTGAACTGCTTGTGCGGTCTCACCCGGAGGTATTCGCACAACTTGCTACCTGAGCGATTTATCAGTGTTTCAAGAACATAATAGGGCAAAATGAAATCATAAATCCAGTGTCCTTTCTCGGCGAGTTTGTACTGAATGCTGTAATGCGAATGAACTTCGGGGAGTAGTTCTATATTCAGCGAATTAGCTATATCGGTTATCCAATCCATAAACTGATGAATTTCCGGCTCAACAAAAAAACAGCTGGTTCCTGGTTTCTTAATTACGTAGCCAACCGCATCGAGCCTTACAATTTTGATGTTCTGTTTACTAAAGTTGACCATAAAATCGGTCAGCAGTTTTTTTGTTAATTCCGAATTAATGTCTAAATCAATTTGTTCGGATGGAACCTGCTTGCCAAATGTAGTCCAAACCTGAATTTGTTCATCGCTTTCATCAACATGAAAAGTTGAATAGGGTTCTGTTCTGCGAAGGAATATTTTATCCACATCTTCCTGAACGGGCACTCCATCTGCCCAGATTTTATCGAGTGTGATAAACAGGTCGGCAAATTCAGAATCACGTCCATTCTTTAGGAAGTCCTGAAAATAAGCGGATTGTTTTGATATATGGTTAACCATCAAATCGAGTAAAACGTCGAAGTTTTCACCAATAGTTCGAATATCGTCCCAACTTCCAAATTTAGGGTCTATTTCAAGATAGGTTAAAGGTGCAAATCCACGATCGCCCGATGATGGAAACGGTGGAAGAATGTGAATTCCACCTTCAAAAATATCGGTAAAATACGTTATTAGTACTTTGCTTAATGCTTTCAGATTTCCACCCAGAGAATCGGGATAGGTAATCAGCTGGACTTTGTTTTTTATTGCCATTGAGTTGTCGTTTTGCTAAAAACTAATTTATAGAAATAACATCGTAATCTTTTGTAATAACAAAATCGGCCAGAAATTTGTGTCCGGCAATAATTTTGTGTTCTGTTTCGAGTATGTTTTCCACAAAGGGATCATTCACTTCATTTCCACGACTTCTTAGTCTTCTGAATTTCAGCGTGTCGTTGTAATCGGCATCGATGAATATTCTGGTGTCAATGTGCTTCAACAATGATGTGTATGTGCCTTCAACGATAATGACTTTTATGCCTTGAATACTTATTTTCTCATTCCTGGTAACATTACTTTCGTAATCAATACATGGAACATTAATGGTATCGGAACCATTAATGGCTTCAATCAATGTATCGTTCAAAAGTTTTATGTTTACCTCTTTGTGTGGTCCCAACCATTCAGGGTGTTTCTTTCTTTTGGCATCATTGGCCAGAGGTGTGAGGAAGAAATAATTATCCTGACCCAAAATCATTGAGCTTACATCTCGATTATTAAACTCGGTTGCAAGAGCTTTTGCAGTTTCTGATTTTCCACAGCCGCTTTCTCCTGCCAGCGTTATTATGTAACGCTCTTTTTTTGTTTTTATACAATCAATAATTTGAGGAATTATTAGTGATGCCGCTTTTTCGTGTGGGTTCATGCTTGTTAATATTATTCTTTTTTAATGACGAGTATTCTTTGTAATTAGTAGAAAGTTACTAAGGGTGTATTAGTACCTCTACTAAGACACTATTAGTAGAACTACTAATACACCCTTAGTAAATTAATGATCATAATCTCTGATTATGTATTTCTGAATGTATGTTATAAATAGGGTGGAAAGCAGTTCTTAAATAGGATGTAGTGCACCTGGCTATTTATAAATCTGGATAATCTATTGTACTGCCGTAATTTCTAATATCACACTGGTTCGTTGCAGATTCATGTCGGGATTATACCCATTTTTTATTAAAAAATCGCCACTAAAAATAGTAGAAGCGTTTAGGGTCGATTTTGTTTCTGGATACAGGTTTATTTCCTGAATGCGGTATTTCTTAGATGCATCAAGTCCTGTCAAACGAATGGGATTGGGTGAATAAGTAATATTAAACCTGTTCGTTACCACATAATTGAAAACCACTGCTTTTGTTTTATCGTTATCCACGAACATGACAGAGGCATAAGGATTTTCGTCGGGCGAAGCCAATCGGTACAAGTCACCGTGCCAAATCAGGTCTTTCAACGAGTCGTAGGTTTTCAGTACTTGCTGACTGAATTTCAAATCATTTTCAGGCAGATTGCTCACCACAATATCGTAACCCATTTTACCCATCATAGCCACATCAGTGCGGTATTTAAGTCCCACTTTACTCCAGTCCGTAATGTGATTGCAAGAAGCAATGCTGGGATAAAAATAGCTGTAGTTCCATTGAATAAATACCCGTTCCAACGGATTGGTGTTATCCGAAGGCCAATACTCTGTGAAATACTTCAGGGCTTCATAATCCACACGTCCTCCACCACCCGAACAAAGCATCATGGGCACTTTAGGAAAAGCCGTATGTACTCTATCGAGCACTTTGTAAAGCCCACGTACATAATCTACGTATAGTTGCGATTGTTTTTGTTTGGTTTTCTGCAAATAAGCCGACTGCGCATTGAAAATAACAGAATTACAATCCCATTTGATAAATGCTATGTTCGGATTCTTACCTAATAAGTTATTCATAACGCCAAAAACATAATCCTGCACTTGGGGGTTGGTGAGGTCGAGCACCAGTTGATTGCGAAAATAATGTTCGGGTCGTTCGGTTTGGCGAATTACCCAATCGGGATGTTTCTCGTAAAGTTCCGATTTCGGATTTACCATTTCGGGCTCCACCCAAATGCCGAATTTAACGCCAGCCTTATTTGCTTCTTTTACCAGATAACTAATACCATTTGGCAGTTTCTTTGTGTTTGGTTCCCAGTCACCTAATCCGGCATGGTCATCATTTCGAGGATATTTATTGGCAAACCAACCGTCGTCCAGC
>JAATGT010000288.1 GCA_015654525.1 Bacteroidales bacterium | reverse complement strand
TAAATCTGAGCGAAAATGTATATGCATCAAGCAGTGTAGCTGCAGCCGCTATTGCTGCGCATGAATGTGGTCATGCCGTACAACATGCCACAGCTTACGCTCCGCTCACCTTGCGCTCCAAACTAGTTCCCGTAGTTAACTTTGCATCCGGTTGGATGCAATGGGTGCTGCTAGCTGGCATTTTGATGGTGCGCACTTTTCCACAATTGCTGTTAGCTGGCATTTGTCTGTTTGCCATCACCACGCTGTTTAGTTTTATTACGTTGCCTGTGGAAATTAATGCCAGCGCACGAGCATTAGCATGGCTCAACACCGCAGGCATTACCAACTACGAGACACACGATAAGGCTAAAGACGCGTTAAAAACTGCAGCTTATACTTATGTAGTAGCGGCACTTGGTTCTTTAGCAACTTTGGTATATTACATATTGATCTTTATGGGAGGAAGCCGAAGGTAAATCGAAAGCAAGTAGCTATTAGCAGGCAATAAGAAGTAAAAACAACAAGAATAGTTGAAAATGAGGAAATAAAAAATTATTTCCTCATTTTTACTTCATTTGAGTTCCGGTATTCTTTTCAGAATTCGAATAATTTGTTACCTTTGCAGCCACAAAAAAGGCTCCGTAGTTCAGCTGTATAGAACGTCAGATTCCGGTTCTGGAGGTCATGGGTTAGAATCCCATCGGGGTCACTTATTGGTTTTTATTCAATTAAAAATCAGCTTATTAAAAAGCCTACATACGTATTTACATACATTTGCAGGCTTTTTTTTGCGTCTTGACTCTTGATAAGAGAACCTCCACAAATTAATTGCAGTGGTGTAAATATATCTCATTTCAAACTATCTATATATTCCTTTGCTTCCTTATAACTCGCGCCGGAATTATCTCTATGAAATTTTATTGCTCCCAATATATTTCCACTTTTCACTAAAGACATTAATTCCTCTTGAAGGTCTTTACCTCCCTGTAGATCGTCTTCTGTAAGCGCACCTTTTTCGAATAAAGAAACAGTAACAGGACTTTTGATAGTTGAAGTTCTATTGTCAAAATCATTATAGAATTCTTTTGCTTCATCCATACTGATACCCTGAGCTTTCTTTATGGCTCTAATGCCAAGCAGTGGATATTCCTTAATTCGATCTATCATATCTAAAGTTAAAATAGTCCCGTCCTTAAACACAAATTGATCCGATTCTATGATATTTGAACTATCACTTAACTTAAGATCTTTATCCTGAGCTATCAATCCGACAAATATACTATGCCATTTTTCCGCCTCGTTATAAGCCGTCTTGTATGTAGAAGATCCTTTTTTGGTCTCTCCCTTAAAAAAATTCACTTTAAACACTGGGTTTGATGTGTCGTTTATGATTATCTTTAGGTCAACACTTTTAATTTTATCCGTCAGAGCACTGGAACCCATGGAGCCCCCTATAATAGCCCCAACTCCTCCCGCTAATACATCCCCTAATATAGCCCCTCCAACGCCTCCTGAGACTGATTTCTTAAGGATAGTCTTACTATCAGTCATTAACTCACACTGGAGTATTTTATCGAATGCATAGAAAATAGGAATGTATTCTTTCGCAGGATCCAGAACTTTAGACCCAACGGCAGGGCGAAAAATAGTTTTCTTTATGAGAAAACAAATTGTACTTCTCTGCTTATCAAAAGCCATAGAAATTCCAGATGTTTGAGAGACATATCTTCTACTCGCTGTAAAATCTTTCAGCTTATCAAAAGTCTCATTTGCCTTTTTGTTGTTTTTGTTATCTTTTACAACTTTGCCAATTGCAATTGCAAAAATTACAATAATTACTAGAATAATAATTTCCATAAGCTTTATTTTTTAATTAATGATCTGTTAGTAGAATAATGCCATTTTCTTGATAACCTTTGACACATATAAAAAATGCGTGGGTCATCACATTATCGGAATAAGGGTACGACCAGCACCCACCAACCAAACAAAGTAACGCCCACGCAAACCGTGAGCACTTTACTTATTGTCGTTTGGTTGGTTAAAAATTGGTCGTTTTATATTCCCAAAACAATAGCAAAATGCTATAATATTTTAAAACACAATAATTTGAATTATTGTACTGCAAAGATAATAAAAATATGTAGACATTGTAGACATAATTAAATTTTGGATTATTTATATAGTAATCGGGATTGCAACACATTGCCCTGAAAACCTATTTTCGATTACAGTACCTTTTAGTTTGCATTTTATAAATTAATGAAACTTTAAAATGAAACGTATTTTGGTGTCTCTTACGCGCGCGTATTGGTCAGCTAGTTCAACTAATCAAATTAAACATTATCTTTGTATCACTTTCTCGCGGCTTGCCGTTGGTTGGTTAAACACAATTTGCGGTCGGGAGTGGTTTCCTGACCGTTTTTTATGTGTGAATAAAAGACTAAGGTACATAACAGATAAAATAAGACAATAACACAGCTAACACAAAAATAAATTTTAGATTATTTATATAGCAGTTGGGGTTGCAACGCATTGCCCTTATAGCAAATTGCTTTTAACAGTACCTACATGATATGTAAATATTGTCTGTTATTATGCACGGAAAAACATACTAAATACCCTTTTGACAATCCGCTCGCTCATTATTTCCGGGTACTGCATTAATTCCTTTAATTTCCCCATTATTCTTTCGTAGTTTATTTGTCAATAATAAATTACTATATTTTGCTTGGGCTGATCTTATTTCTTTAAAGAAAAAATTCTAAATTCTTACTTTATTTGTGTATATCCATGATTTGAAAAATCACATCATGATTATAATTTTGTTTCTTCTAATTCCAATTTATCTATCAATACCATTAAGACATTGTTTTGCTCTATCATGCTTTGAAGTTCTGGACTAAATCGCCCTTGAATATCGGCGACGGTTTCTTTGTTTATCAATTGTTTAATAATAAAATCGGCAATGTCTAATCCGTTTTCTCTATCGGTATCACTGGCGACATCTTCCAATAAAGTAGAAACAGATATTTTGCAATTACATTGATTTTGAATATCGTTGGCTCTTAAACTCCATTTCTCAAATGCGCCTAAGTCAGGATACAAAACTACGTTTCTACCCTGTAAAGCCCTGCATTTATCAATAGATAATCCGTTAAGGTTTCCAGCTGCCAACCAAATAAAGTCTGACATTATAACGCTTGAAATAACAGCTGATTTTTCACTTTCAACAATCGCAACGGTGGCTGCCGGGTATAACTTCAAAAGGTGTTCCCCAAAAAAACATTGGATCAAATTATAATCCTGTGGCAATGTTCCCGCCTGTTTCAGTTTATTGTGTATCCAGTCAATTGCTCCGCTTTCATGTTTTATGCGTTTACCTGTTGATGGGTTATATTGCATTATTTTCCCCGTTCGTACTTTCCCAATTGAATCTATTTGCCAAAATATAACCTCATTCGTTTTAGTAGCTCCTAAGGCGTAATTCTCCCCGGCTTCGCGCATTTGTTCAATAGTCATAAACTCACATAAGAAGCGCACAAAATTGCTTTTATAGCTTGTAGATTTTTCAACTAAATCAAAAGGAATAACGCCCATAGGTCGGGTTGGTTCTATTGGTTTAAGTGGTGGCGGTGTCCAGCCTTTCCGTTCAGTTTGATCGGGTGGATTGTCAATAAAATACTGCTTTGGCGTGTAGTGATAACCACACTTACTTTCACGTTCACACCTTCCCACTGTTGGATGGATGGGTTCTCCAGTATCGCCGTTGAGGTAAAAAGAGAATACCCCTTTATGTTCACAGTTTGGGCAGATATGCCTTGTGTTCATGCCCTTATATGGTTCTAAATATGGTAATTTGTGCATATTCACTTGATTGTAAATTAAATGTGTTTTTATTTCTGTCTCCAATGTTCACGTGTTCACGATATGTACACCGTGAACACATGAACAAAATGAACACTACTTCTTCAAATACTTGTTAACTGCCCCCAAAGATATGCCCAACTCGGTAGCGATTTGCCTTTGCGTTTTTCCCTGTCGATGCAATTCTTTGACGTTGTCAATTCTTGCCGCCTTATCGTTTTCGCTCGGCTGTTGTAGGTGGTCGGCTTCGTTTCCATACTCCACGAAGCGAAAACCTAAAAAAGAATTTTCTTTCACTACTTCGTACGTTATTACATTTTCAGAATCAAACTCCGTTTCACAGGAACGTACTTTTAATTGCTTCACATACCTAATATTTTTATCCTTAGCACTCCGCCCGATGGTAAACACCGCATCTGCAAAATTTGCTTTCATCTTAGAGCCTTGTAGGTCATTGAGCTGAATAGGTCGTGAGGTGTCAACCTTTTTTGTGTGTTCCAAAAGAAGCATAGAGAGGTTGCAATCAAACTTCAAATCGTTGAGGGCATCCATGAGAGGTTTGGCGGTTTTAGCTTGGTCGGTGTCTCCGGTAATTAACCTTGTCATGTTGTCAATGATAACTACTTTTGCGCTCGTGTCGGCGATTAACTGCTTTAGGCTATCAATGAAGTAATCTTCATAGCTTATGCCACTAGGTAGCTCAAATCTTCGCTTAAAAACTACCCGATAAAAGTTAAAGCTAAACACAAATTCATTTTCGTAATTTTCTGAATAACGCCCCTGGAACTGTTTATCTGACAACTCCAAATCTAAATACAAAACTTTTTCCGTCTTACTTATTTCATTGGCGATTTGCACAGCGAAAATTGATTTTCCAACGCCTGTATCTGCAACTAATATAGTGAGTTCATTTTCAAAAATAAGGCTTTGAAATAGCTTCTTGGGTATTGGTTGAGTTCTTGCATTTAAAATACAATCATTTGCGGTTCGACATTGGAAAAATCCCGCTTCGGTAGTATTAAAATTAGCTTTAATCTTTTGACCATTCGCTTTGAGTTTCTCAATAAAAGTAGTATCTTTGCTTTGCATTCTTAAAGATACATCGCCGTTTTGCTGTGGAATAATTTTTATATTATCCATATCTTAACGGCGTTTCTCTTGGTTCGTTTTCCCATTAATTACACACATAGCATTTAATACTTCATTCATTTCAAAGATACATTTTCGACCTTCTTGTTTAAATGGTATACGTCCGGAATTTTTTAATTTTTGAGCGGTCACGATACTCATGTGTAATTCGTCTGCTAAACCCTGAATAGAATAAATGTACTTCTTTTCAGGGGCTGCCATTGGTGTCGGCATGTACTTTGCCATCGCTTTAGATACGGCATTTTCAATTAACTGTTGAAATTTTTCTTCATCAAACATAATTCGTAATTTTTGAAATTGAGCAAGCAGTCAAGGGGTCGACTTCCCTTCGTTTGCTTTTGTAAAATTACTAATTTGCAATCTGGATTTAAAACAAAAAAAATAGTCTGTATATATCATATATACAGAATATTGAGTTAATGAAACGTCATCAAATTAAACCCTTTTTATGTGAGTTCACATATCAACTCACACAATTTTTTTCAATTTCTGAAATCAAACCATCTATTTTTTCTTTAAATGTATTGAATGAAATACTCTTTTTATCTCTTTTGTTAATCGGGTTCATTAAATTAATAATTTCTTTTCTCTGGTTGGTATAATTGAATGCTTTTGTAAATAACAATCGTAACCAACCAGTAGGATTTTTGCAAAGTTCCTTGTCTAAAAATTTATCAAAAAAGTAAATAAACATCCTTTGAGTACATCCTTTTTTGAGTTTTATTTTCTTGGGGGTCTGCCTAAACCAATTCAAATCTAATGTATCCCACAATAAGCCATCAAATTTGCTGAATAACTGCAATAGTATTTTATCAAAAATAAGCGGGTTTGTTGTATCGTTTGTATCAAAAACTTGGTTGTCTTCTTTCAATTTCTTATTTAAAAATTCATCCCACGCACATATTGTTTTAAATTCCTTTGTTATATAGTCAGGGAAATTTGCGATTTCCTTTTTTTCAATTTCTATAAATTTCTTATTTCCCCATTGGCAACTCTCAAGTTTTGCCTGAAAGAGTTTTTCAAATTCTTCATCGGCGGGTCTGTTGAAATTTGTTCGAGGAAAGGTTAATACTGGCAATTTTCCCATTTCTTCTAAAGTTAAATCTTTTGTTCCTTTCATGAATCCCGAAAAGGTCGTTTCTTTTCCAGTTTTTAATTCGGTATACGTTGTTGTTTTTAAATCAAAAAGGTTAATTCCAATCTTTGTTCTTTCATCATAAAATAATTCACGTATTTTCATTTCCCACTTGAGTTTTTCCATAATTGGCAACTTGTCAAATTTTATATCTAGGTCATTTTTCATATTTCTATTCTATTAAATTAATAGTTCTGGTTTTAATGTCATCGTCAATTTTTCTATAACGTGCAAACGCTCTGCTTCCCTCAACGTGTCCACTTAATGAGCCTACTATGTTGGGGTCTTGCACTTTTGAATATAAGTTTCCCACAAATGTACGTCGGGCTATGTGTGAGCTGGCAACCTCATTGAGTGGGCGTTGCTCATCTTTCCGTGTCACTGTATTTAGTACTGTAACACTTCGATTAAGTTCGGAAATCTTAAACATCTCTTTAATAGCTAAATTGTAGTTTGTTTCGGAAATAAAGGGAAGTAGCACTGCACCACCTTTGTATCGTTCTATAATTTGCTTGGCTGTTTCGGTAAGTGGCACGCGAATCGTAGTGGGGTTTTCATCGCTTGTTTTGCCTGCCACATATTCAATAAATCCATCAATGACATTTGCAGTGGTAAACCTCATTAAGTCGGCTACACGGCAGCCGACAAGGCACTGAAATATAAATATGTCTCTCTGTACTGCCAGCTCTTTCCGTTTCTTAAAATCGAAATTATAGAGGTGGTTCCTCTCTGCAATAGTCAGAAAATAAGGCGTGCCATATTTCGCTTCCTCGATTTTGAATTTTGTAAACGGATTTTTAGTTATGTGTCCATTGGCAACCGCCCACAAAAAGAAACTCCGCAATTTACTCATCAACCCTATTACGGTATTTGTACCACGTTGTTTTTGGTTCTTTCTTAATGTATGCTCAATTGATAAGTAGTTTTCAAACGAATACAAATCTATATCAAATATAAACGGCTGTTTAATATGTGCTTCGTAGCGTTCTAAACAGCGTTTAAGTACCATGTAGTGTTCGTACCTATTTTCGCTAAGTTTCCGTTCTTTTAGAAATCTATCAAATAGAGTATAAATTGTTTCAACCTCTACTACTTTGACTTTTTCTTTTTTGCCTGCGACTGTCCGAAGCTCTTTGAGTAGTTCATCTATTGTACCATTGGGGTTGTTTGCTGCCCATGTATCGACCGTGCCGCGAATAGCGTTTAATTTGAGATTTACGGTTGTTGAGGTTTGACCTTGTTTGTTTACTTGGTTCCGTTTCATTAGCTGCAAGTCAACATCCCATTGCTTCATTGTACCATCTTTGACAATATCAATATCACATCTAAATCCAGTATTAAAAACAGAAACACGTTTTTTGTCGAAAAAGATATGTAGCATTAACGGAACATTTTTTTCTATTCCTCTGCGCTTTTCTGGGTAAATCTTTGAACTTGCAATCATAATTATGCTTTTGTATGTAGACTCTGTATGTAACCGCAAATATACATACAAAAATCGGTGTAATCTAATAATATGTAATGTGTTTTGTTTATCTTTTCAGAGTATTATTATCTAATAATCAATTATTTTATAAAACAAATAAAAATAGTTGAATTAATCTGATATAAATAAAAATGACCCCATCGGGGTCACTTAATATAAAAACGCAATTGTCAGAAACTTGACAATTGCGTTTTTTGTACATTCCGGTTAGGACATGACTTAAATTCAAGCCTTAACTATCTCCGTAATACAAACAGATCAGATGACTTTGAGTCATCTGACCTGTACAATACACAACAACAAAACTTCACATCAGTCTTTATCAGCAATGATAAGCGTAGAAGGGATAGTTGTCAGCCAATGGCTCTTTGTATCAATCAGGTATTTCCAACTTTCCACACTGATCAGCATCAGATTTTGCTGTTGGATAAAATCAGCGCTGACAGATCGTTCATTCATCATACGTATATGGTTGGGAGCTATCTGTTCGATGGCACGAATTGATTCTTTTAGTCCGGCGTTTTTATTGATCTGATTATTCATATCAATAAAGGAGATTTGCGAGCCGGAAAAATTGATCAATTTCTGAGCAAAACCGATCAGAAAAGCGTCGTTCTGAGTTATAACCGGAATACAGATAGTATCCGTTTTACTGAATCCTTTGTCAATAAGTACACCCACCGAAACTTTGCTTTTAGCAATGATAGATCGAGTTCTCTCGTCGAACGGAGAATTTTCAAAAAGGCTTTCTTTTCCAATAACCTGATTAAGCAATCTGTCGGGATTGATAATGCGGGTGGTGAATCCCAGAATCTTTCCGAGCAGACTTCCTTCAAATATTGACTGACCGATTCCAATTAGGAGCAAATCATATTCACCTTTATTGGCTACTTCGGTGATATCGGATTCAATGTCGCTGGTCACTTTAAAAAGCGTGGTAATCTTCTGATTCAGATATTTCGATTCTTCAAATATGGGAGCAAAGCTCTCATTCTCGTATGTTTCCAAATTAAACTGATGCAGCTTAGCACTCGGGAATAAATGCATAGCCGTAATGCCCGCATCACCCGTTGTTTCCTTTATCAAACAGTTAGCCAATCGCACCAATGACTTTCCGGTCTCCGGTTCGCCAAATGAAACCAGAATCTTAAACTTCCGAATCCGGCTTATTTCATCGGCTTTATCGTCAGCTTTCGATTTAAATGCCCAGTTGATCAGATTCAGAGCAGGACCTGTCATAAAGGTAGTTACCAAAGCCATGATCACCATCATAGCAAAAACCTTAGGCGTCAATATTCCTAAATCATATCCGATATTCAGCACCACCAACTCCATCAGTCCCCGTGTATTCATCAAAGCACCTATAGTCAGACTATCTTTCCAACTCTGACGTACAAACTTTGCAGCCATAGCACTACCTATAAATTTTCCGGTGATGGCCACCAAAATGATCAGGCCTGTAACTTTCCACAAATAAACATCGTTCAGCAGACCTATTTCGGTACGTAAACCGGTAAATACAAAGAACAGCGGGAGCAACAGAACCAGAGCCACATCTTCAATTTTCTCAATAAAAATATTCCGGAACTTCTGATTGGCAGGCATAATGGCGCCCGCCATAAAAGCCCCAAACAAAGCATGGATACCAATAATCTCGGTAGCCCAGGCCGACAGAATGAGTGTTACTAAAAAGATGGCAACAATAGATTTACTCAGGTTGGCACTTGATGTATGCAAGTCACCCACCCGTTTCAGAAACGGACGAACAATTTTAATCATCAGAAAGACATAAGCCAGTGCCAGCAAAATGGTGTACAGTGAGCTGACAAACGAACCTGCCTTGGCAATGGCAATGACAGCCGCCAGAATGCTCCAGCCCGTAATATCGTCGGCAGCCGCACAGGTTATGACCACCGTTCCCAATCGGGTTTTATGAATTCCCCTTTCCTGCACAATGCGCGCCAATACTGGAAAAGCCGTGATACTCATAGCTATTCCGACAAACAGCCCAAAGGAAGTAAACCGCACTCCCTCGGGGGCAAAAGACCCATAGATAAAGTACGCAAGCCCCATTCCCAGCGAAAAAGGAAGAATGATACTGGCATGACTGATCACCACCGCATCATGTGCTTTATTTTTCAGTACGTTGATATCTATCTCCATACCCACTATAAACATAAATAAGATCAGCCCTATCTGACTTAAAAAGTTCAGATTTCCTAAGGATTGAGCAGGGAAAAGAGCAGCCGAAAATTCAGGGAAATACATGCCTATAAGCGAAGGACCCAATACAATACCGGCCAGAATTTCACCAATGACAGTCGGCTGTCCGATTTTTTTACATATCCACCCAAACAGCCTAGCAACTAATATAATGGTCACTATCTGTGCCAACAGGATAGCCAACGGATGTCCGATATTTTGCAACAATGAATGTATAAATTCCACCCAATGAGAATTGCCGGTATTGGGCAAAATTATTTTAGAAGCTATTTCTTGCCTGGACCCCATCAGGTCAATCCAGTATATCAGGGCTGAAAAGCTCCCTATAATCAGCACATAAAAGAATACATTTCTAAATCTCTTCATCATATTTCACTGTATTTGATTTTATTTCTACTAAACCCTGTTTTTGCAATTAGTTAAGATTGTTTTTAAAAGAATCTGTTTGTTATATACGCCAAAGGCTATTGATATCAGGCAGGCCGGATATGAGCACCTCATATAGAGTTTATATAAATACAGCTCATCCGATTTCAGGTTGCAGCAATAACCGACATAATCCTCTTTTAAGAGAACAAAGATATTATGAAAAAATATCAAAGCGAATAGGACGAAACTATTATGCAGTAAAACCGGAAAAATTTGTAATGAATCAGATTTTCACCTTTTCGAGGAAAGCATTGCGATACACTTCACTTAGATAAAACATAAGTGGGGTGTTTTGTTCATTGAGGATGTTAGAAGTTATCTGGTCGGAAGAAAAGTGACTGACAATGTCAAGAGCAATTATCTCCTGCTTGTTGATGCGGCAAAACCGATATGCAGGAAGCAATGTTTGTAGTTTTTCAAATGAGATGTTCTTTAAGCAAATCCGGGTACCATCATTAAGCAGTACATCTTTATCCCGGCTATCAATGGCTGATGCGCGCAGGTAACACAGCCGATCGAAATACAGCAATGACTTCCCCTTATCGGTATTCAGTTGCACAAACTTTTTACTATGCTTGCTATCACCTATCTGTTTGATGGCTTTTTGCACCGCCTTTTGGAGTCTTTCCAGCTGAATAGGTTTCCGCACAAAGTCTACCGCATCCAGATCGAAAGCCTCGGCCGCATACTCCTTGTGTGCTGTAATAAATATCACCGGTTTTCCCTGTAACAGATGAGCCAGCTCAATACCATTCATCTGAGGCATTTCAATATCCAGCAGACACAGATCAAACTCTAGACCAGACGACTCGGCAAGGAACACATCCGGACGATCGAAAGCCTTTACCACCTCCAATTCCGGAATTTGTTCGCAGAGCATTTTCAAATAGGTCAGCCCCGGCAATTCATCATCGAGCAGCAAGCACTTTAACTTTGTATTCAAAGAGGTTTATGGTTAGACGTGTTACAAATACATTTTCTTCCGTATAACTATCCAGCTTAAAGTTATCTTTATAGATAATTTTCAACCGCTGTTCCAGCGTTTTCAGCCCTATGCCGCCGTTTTCTTTCTTCATCGGAGCTTTGGGCGAAATTTTATTGGCCACGGTAAGCATAAACTGATTGTCCTTAAACTCCAGCGTAATGGCAATAAAAGCATCGGAATTTTGAATATCAGCATGTTTGAAGGCATTCTCTATCAAATCAATGGAGATAAGTGGAGCCAATAGTTTTTGTTCATACAACGGTTCCGTATCGTTTATACGCGTTTTCACCTTCAGATCAAACAGCGGGCTCACCTTTATTTTATTAATCTCTATCAGATTTAACGCAAAGTCTATCTCCTCTTTGGGAGTAACAAATTCCCTGCGGCTTTCGTATAGTATATAATCCAGCACATTGGCCAGTTTATCGATGGCAAAATAAGTCTGATAGGCATGCGACTGGATAGAGTTCAGTATATTCTTAAACAGATGCGGATTCAGCCGGGCCTCCAGCACTTCCAACTGCATAGGATTCAGCCGGTCTCTCAGTTCCTGGAAACGTAGCTCTGCTTCCTGTTGCTGTTTTTCAGACCTTTGCAACCGCAAGAACAAATACACAGCCAACCCTGCAATTGCTACCAGCATAAAAATAGCAATAAGCAAGAGTACAAACCATATGTATGAGCTTACAATCATAGAATATTTTTGTTTCAAAATTAGTTATTTTCATCAGACAGACAAAATCCGGTATGCCGACTTACTTATTTTAGTGAGAGTTTATGGAGAGTGGGATTTAAAATTGCAGGCTCAACACTAAAACAATCTAAACAATTCGGATAATCTTGAGTCATCTGATCAGTAGTCGATACAAGAAAAAAGCAGACCTGTTCTCTCGAACCAATCTGCTATCTCAAGTTTTACATTT
>JAATGT010000159.1 GCA_015654525.1 Bacteroidales bacterium | reverse complement strand
TTCAACGATAACTGGCGGTTTAAGCTCTCGAATGTAAAAAACGCTGCAGTTACAAATTTTGATGATTCTAACTGGCGGCAACTTAACCTGCCTCACGATTGGAGTGTTGAGGGTGTGTATAGCCCCGACAAAGCCAGTGCAACCGGTTATCTTCCCGGTGGCATTGGTTGGTATCGTAAAGCATTCAGTGTACCTGCCTCTGAAAAAGGGAATAAAGTGTATATTTATTTCGAAGGTGTGTATAACCATAGCGAAGTATTTATCAACGGAAACAGCGTTGGTAAACGTCCAAACGGGTATATTTCATTTATGTATGACCTGACTCCTTATATTAAGTTCGGTCAGGAAAATTTAGTTTCGGTACGGGTAGATCACTCGCAAGATGCCGATTCCCGCTGGTACACCGGTTCGGGAATTTATCGGAATACCTACCTGGTATATGCGTCTCTTGTGCATCTCGACTTGTGGGGTGTGTATTTTAAAGCCACAGGCGTTACAAATAAGAAAGCTGATGTATCGGTAGAAACAACTATTAATAATGAGACCGACAAAGCTGCCAGTGTGCTTGTATCTTACCAAATAACCGACCCTATGTCTGGGAAAATTGTTGCTAAGTCGTCCAAAACCATTAAAACAGAAGCAAATAAAAAGACTGTTTCGGTACAAGCCTTTAGCATTGCTTCACCCAAGCGTTGGTCATTAGAACACCCTGATTTATATACACTCAAAACTGTTGTAACTCAAAACGGAAAAGTTATTGATCAGAATGAACAATCAATAGGTATTCGCTCACTGACCTTTGACCCAAACAAAGGTTTTGCACTGAATGGTGTGTGGACAAAGCTAAAAGGTGTTTGTATTCATCATGATGCCGGTTGTTTAGGATCAGCCGTGCCACGTGAAGTGTGGAAACGAAGATTAACGACCCTCAAAGAAATCGGGTGTAATGCCATACGGTTGAGTCATAATCCGCAAGCACCGGATGTGTACGAATTGTGTGATGAAATTGGTCTGTTGGTTATGGATGAAGCTTTTGATGAATGGGAGTTTTCCAAAAAGAAATGGATTACAGGGTGGAATACTGGTAATCCCGGGTTTCAGGGTGCTGCTTCCTACTTTGCCGAATGGAGTGATAAAGATTTGGGCGATATGATTCTCCGCGACCGCAATCATGCGTCCATCATCATGTGGAGTATTGGTAATGAAGTGGATTATCCGAACGATCCGTATTCTCATCCCATTCTCGATCATGCTAATATAAACCAACCCGTTCAGGGCGGTTATTTACCAAACAACCCGAAAGCCGAAAGATTAGGGGCTATTGCCAAACGACTGGCTGCCATTGTTCGCAGATTGGATACGTCGCGTCCTGTTACTGCTGCATTGGCGGGTGTTGTCATGTCGAACGAAACAGAATATCCTGCTGCACTAGATATTACAGGATATAACTATACCGAAGACCGCTATGCACAAGATCATGCCAAATACCCTAAACGGGTTATTTTTGGGAGTGAAAATGGTCATAGTATGGCAGCGTGGAAAGTGGTTCGGGATAATGAATACATCTTTGGACAGTTTCTTTGGACGGGAATAGATTATTTGGGTGAATCGGGCTCGTGGCCATCGCGTGGATTTTATTCCGGATTTCTGGACTTTGGCGGATTTATAAAACCTCGCGGGCATTTCCGCCAGGCACTATGGAGCTCTAAACCTGTTGCCTATATCGGCACTTATCCACAGCCTGAAAACAAACACTTTTTATCAACCGACGCCTGGCCTGTATGGAATTATGAAGAAGGCAAGATGGTACGTGTGGTCTGTTATACCAATGCTGCAAAAGCCTGTTTAACGCTAAATGGAAAACAGATGGGTGATATTAAATATCAGGATGACAATACGGGTGTTATTTATTGGGATGTACCATTTCGTGAAGGAAAACTGGAAGTGATTGGGTTGGATGCAAAAGATAACAGGACTTGCAGTTATGCCTTACAAACATCCGGCAGACCATATGCTATAACAGCGCAGTCCGATTTGTCTGAAATCCGGAAAGATCGTGGTCTTGCACAGGTGACGGTTCAGATAGTGGATGAAAAAGGAATTCCGGTTATGATTTCAGAAGATGAAGTGACCTGTACTATTGAAGGTCCTGGAAAATTACTGGGTCTCGAAGCAAGTAATAATGCCGATATGGGAAACTACAATGATAATGTACAACGTGTTTATCATGGCAGGCTAATAGCTTATGTTCAGGCTACAGGAAGCGATGGCAACGTAAGCCTGAAGTTTGCAGCACCCTGGCTGAAAGATGTAAATGTAACCATTAAGGTAATAGGTAAATAACTAAGTAGTCATAAGTAAATAGTTAAGGGCTAAAAGTTTTTTAATCTGTAATTGCAAAAGAAAAATATATCGTTAAATCATCAGAATTACTTATTCCCATTTTTCTATGAATACAAATGTGTAAATTTGTCCCACAGATAGTTTCCCTTAGTTTTAAATGTCAATATTATTGAAAAAATGAATAAAAAAAACACGCTTTCTTTGCTTATTCTAAGTTGCATTTTATTTACGACAACCATCACAGCCCAAACAAAAAAGGGCTTTCGCTCCTGGGCCGCCACTCCACCTATGGGTTGGAATAGCTGGGACTGCTACGGTTCAACAGTGACCGAAGATGAGGTGAAAGCCAATGCCGATTATATGGCTGCAAAATTAAAGAGTTCCGGTTGGGAGTACATTGTTGTGGACATTCGCTGGTTTGTAGAGAATGATAAGGCCGGAGGCTATAATGAAAAAAATCCTGTTTACGTGATGGATGAATATGGCAGGTATCTGCCGGCTCTCAACCGTTTTCCTTCGGCCAAAGGAGGAAAAGGATTCAAGGTTCTGGCAGACTATGTACATGCAAAAGGATTGAAATTCGGAATTCATATTATGCGTGGAATTCCGAAAGAAGCAGTAGCTAAAAAATTACCAATCAAAGGAACAAATGGTATCACTGCTGATAAAATTTATTCCACCGATCTTCAATGTCAATGGCTGCACGACAATTATACAATTGTGGCTACCCAACCCGGTGCGCAGGAATATTACAATTCGATCCTTGAACTGTATGCTTCGTGGGGAGTCGATTTTATTAAGGTCGACGATTTATCCCGTCCTTATCATACAGGCGAGATTGAACTCATCCGCAAGGCCATTGACAAAACTAAACGTCCGATTGTATTTAGCACTTCGCCCGGAGAAACACCGCTAGAAAATGCGGAACATGTCAGAACTCATGCTAATATGTGGCGCATGGTAGATGATGTATGGGATACCTGGCCACACATTACCCATCTTTTTGATATTGCTCAGAAATGGTATCCCTACATTGCTGCCGGTACCTGGCCGGATTGTGATATGATTCCGTTAGGACGTATTTCACTGCGTGGCGAAAGAGGTGCCGATCGGATGACCCGATTGACCAAAGATGAACAATATACTTTGATGACCTTATTCACAATTTTCAAATCTCCATTGATTTTTGGGGGTGATTTACCAAGTAACGATACATTTACCTTGTCGTTGTTGACAAACAAAGAAGTGCTGAAGATGCACAATGAAGGTACCAGGGTTCGTCAGTTGTATCAAAAAGACAAACACGTGGCTATTACTTCACGCAATGTAAAAACGGGGGAGGTATACCTGGCTCTTTTCAACTTGTCAGATGATACTACAGCTGCTAAACTAAGTGTAAAACTGGCAGATCTGGGTATAAAAGGCAAATGTACCATTACAGATATGTGGACGGGTAAAAGGCTGGGAGAGTTTTCAAAAGAATTCTCGGGTTCTTTGGTTGGTCATGCCTCTGGATTATACAAACTAAAGAAAAAGTAAGGCTTTGGGAGGTTATACTAAAACGCGAGTTTCTATATTGTTGAACAAATATGGGAACTCTCGTTTGTTTTTTCATTCAAATTCGTCTATTTTGACTGATTTTCGACTTTATTGATTCTTTTACCTCTATAATATTCAAAAAACGTATTTTTGTAGAGAAAATAGAGTTCAGGGATTGTGACAGTCTATACTAAAACAGAAAATATTACCAACACAAATCTATAAATCCAATCAAGAATGACTTTAAAAAGAATCAAAATTTTTCTCTGCCTGAGTCTTGCATTAAGCTGTTTAAGCACTGCTCAATCAGAGCAATTATCAACAACAGAAAAATCTAAAAGGAAAACTACAACAGTAAGCGTAACCGATAAATGCAGTGCTTATCTTTTTGTTTACTTTACCGGAAACCGGAAAGAAGAGGAGCAAATCCGGTTTGCATTAAGTGGTGATGGATACAATTTCAGAGCACTGAATCAGGATAAACCTATTGTTAGTTCGGAGAAGATAAGTTTAAGCGGTGGTGTCCGCGATCCGCATATTTTACGCTGCGAAGATGGAAAAACGTTTTATATGGTAGCCACCGATATGGTTTGTAGCAAAGGTTGGAACTCAAATCGTGGCATGGTACTTTTGAAATCGACCGATCTGCTGAACTGGACTTCCACAGCTATTAATATCCCTACAGTTTTCCCCGATGAATTTGGCGATGTGCTACGTGTCTGGGCTCCACAAACTATTTATGACCCATCGGTAGGAAAATATATGGTTTACTTCTCAATGTTGAAGAGTGGAAAAGGTGAATATGATAAGATTTACTATAGCTATGCAAACAAAGACTTTACAGCTCTTGAAACCACCCCGAAACAGTTGTTTTTTAATCCGAATAAAACGGCTTGTATTGATAGCGATATTGTAAAAGCGTTTGGTAAGTACCACTTGTTTTATAAAACCGAGGATACGGAGAAAGGAATCAGAAAGGCTGTGGCTGAAAAACTTACCGGAGACTGGAAAATGGTGGGGGGCTTAATGCAACAAACGACCAGCCCGGTAGAAGGTGCAGGTGTTTTTAAACTAAATAACTCCGACGATTGGGTTTTGATGTACGACATGTATACCAGCGGACGGTATCAATTTACAAAAGGTTCGGATCTGGAACATTTTAAAGTCATTGATCAGGATGTAACCATGGATTTTCATCCCCGTCATGGAACCGTGTTGCCTATTACTGCTGACGAAGCTGCCCGACTCTGCAATAAATGGGTGAGTATTTCCTCTGTATTCGAATCGGCCAAAGCAAAAGAGCTAAAGAAAATAAACATTGTAGTGGATACGGTTGCAAAAAAGCTTGTGTTTCCGGTAACAGCAGCTACCAATATAAATTCTTTTGATCCTGAACTAAATAATTATGCAGGGGTGAGTGTTGAACCCAATAAAGCTGTTGATTTTAGCAAGGGAGGGGTAAAATATACCGTGAAAATTCCCGGAAAAACTCCCGAGACCTATACGGCTGAAACGGTGAAAAACCATAATCCGGTGCTGAATGGTTTTTATGCAGATCCGGAGATTCTTTATGCTGAAAAGACCGGTAAATTCTATATTTATCCTACCAGCGACGGTTTTACCAATTGGTCGGGAAATTATTTCAAATGCTTTTCGTCCGATAATCTGGTAGACTGGAACGATGAAGGAGTAATTCTTCAGCTGGGTAAGGACGTAACCTGGGCCAATCGCAATGCCTGGGCGCCTTGTATTGTAGAAAAAAAGATTGATGGCAAATACAAATACTTCTATTACTTCACCGCTGCACAAAAGATAGGGGTGGCTGTTTCCGATAACCCGACAGGACCATTCGTGGACCTGGGAAAACCGTTGATTGAGAATCGTCCCGAAGGAATAACCCGTGGCCAGGTTATTGATCAGGATGTATTTACCGATCCAAAAACCGGCAAAAGTTATCTTTACTGGGGAAATGGATTTATGGTTGCTGCCGAACTGAATGATGATATGACTTCAATAAAGCAGGAAACATTGACCGTATTGAAACCCGACAATACTTTCCGCGAAGGGACTTATGTGTTTTACCGTAATGGCGTTTATTACTTTATGTGGTCGGAAAATGATACGCGCAGCGAGAATTATCGGGTACGTTATGCTACTTCTACGTCGCCTTTGGGTACATTTACCATCTCAAAGGATAATTTGGTAATTGCCAAAGACCCTAAAGCCGGCATTTTTGGAACCGGACATAACTCTGTGTTGCAAATTCCGGGAACAGATGAATGGTATCTTGTTTACCACCGGTTCAATTATCCAAAAGGAATCACGCAAGGTGATGCAGCCGGTTATAATCGTGAGGTCTGTATTGACAAAATGGAGTTCAATGCCGACGGAAGTATCAAGCAGGTTATTCCTACGCACAAGGGGATTGATCCGGTAAGATTAAAATAATTCGATGACAAATTATTAATGGCTGAACCTCTTTGAAGTGGTTCAGCTTTTTTTATAATGCATTTTTTTCTTAAGCAGTGAAATTATTATTGCTTATTTTGGCTTATTAGGGGGAACAAAGATTTAGTTTATTCGATTCTACACAACTGTAAATAATTAGAATCTTGTTATTTATAGTAAATGTATGCTTTTTTATAGTAAATATATGCTTTGATAATTTGCATTTATATTTATTATTTTCGCTTATATTTGCAGCTTGATTGCAATAAGTATATGCTTGAATTTAGTTTATATTATTTTAATCCGCCCCTAATTCTTGGCAAGCCAAGCGGCAAAGCCGAGCGATCTCCCGGTCGCTGACCGTTAGTTTCCAGGAAGGCCCTTGCTGTGTGAAAATGTTGATTGTTTTCGCACATATCGCACTTCGGTAGCTCTCTTCTAGTGGTGCGTGGGCAGTTAAGACACAGTTTTTTATATAAATTAATTTATGGCACGTACTTATCAGAATTAAATCTAAGTTTAGAAATTACATTAATCCCTTTATTAAAAAAAATAATCAATAAATGGAAGACCTTGAAAAAATCAACTACTTAATTGCTCACATAGCTAAGGATGATACCGGGGCATTTGAAACACTCTTTCACCTCTATCATAAGCGTGTGTATGCATTCGCTCAAAGCCTCTTAAATTCGGCAGACGATGCCGAAGAAATTGTACAAAACGTGTTTCTGGCTCTCTGGAATCAACGTAAAAATCTGAATATCTCCAGTTCATTTACCTCCTATATTTTTGCCATTGCCCGGAATATGGTTTACGAGCACATCCGCCAAAAAATCAACAAAGAAGCTTTTTCTGAATATTATTTGGAACATAATGTTGAATACTCGTTTATTACCGAGGAGGAAGTTGCCTATAATGAATTAGAGGGTAAAGTTCAGAAATACATTGATCTACTTCCAGAACGGCGGCGTGAAATTTTTGTATTAAGCCGAATTGAAAAGCTGAGTTATAAAGAAATAGCCGGGAAACTAAATATAACAGAGAATACAGTTGATACTCAAATCAGGAATGCATTAAATACCTTGCGACGACAGTTGATAGAATATTTAATCTCAATTTTGTTTTTATTTATTATCTGATAATTAAAGTCCTAATTGTGACCTTTATACGTTGCGCAAAACAAACGGAAATAAAATTATTTGTATAAAATTATTTGTACTGTTTCACGGAAATAATTATAAAACTACACTATCATTAAAGAACCCAGAATATGAATTACGGATATAATATCGAAGAGTTACTTAGAAAATTTAATACTGGAAATTTAAGCCCACTTGAAGCCAAAGAATTTGCAAAGATTCTGAAGCAAGGTGATGATAATGATGAATTGAAAAAGGTTCTCACCACCTATTGGGATAAAACTGAAAATACCGATATTGATACGCCAACTTATCAATTACTGGAAAGATTAAAAGCTGGAATAAAGGAAGGCGAAATAAAAAGAAGATACAGCATTCAACGTAAAGCTATATTCACTTTTATGAAGTATGCAGCAGTGGTGCTGATAACAGTTGGAGTCACTTGGTTTGTAAAAGATTTTATTTCAGATAACGCGATTTCAGTCAAGCCAATAGCATTCCAGAGAACAGATAGTTTACATCAAAATGAAATTTCGGTTTTGTATGGTTCTAAATCAAAAGTAACTCTTCCTGATGGCTCTACAGTGAATTTGAATTCAGGAAGTGTTTTGCGTTACCCTGCTCGTTTTAATAACGAAAGTCGAAATGTAACTATTGAGGGAGAAGCTTATTTTGATGTAAAAAAAGATCCGACTCATCCTTTTTATGTAAGAACTAACGGGATTACTGTGCGGGTGCTGGGGACTCGGTTTAATGTAAAATCATATCCTGATGAAAAAACAGTGGAAATGACACTGGTTACAGGTAAAATTGAGTTGTATGCTAATGGTTTGAAAATTAATGATAAAAACCGGCTATTGGTACTTGCACCAAACGAGCAGGCTGTTTTTAAAGTAAAAAGGGGGAACAATGACTCTATCGAAAGCGTGGAATATAATAAACAGGTGAATGTTACTCCTATTATTTCATGGAAAGATAACCAACTAATGTTTAAGGATGAGAAACTTATAAATTTGGCTCAAAAACTGGAACGTTGGTATAATGTTGATATCAATATACAAGACGAAAAGCTGCGCTCTATGACTTTTTCGGGCGTGTTTGTAAAAGAAACAATAGAACAATCACTAAATGCGCTCAAACTGGCTGCGCCATTTAGATATAAGATGGAAAAGAATAAGGTTGTTATTTCAAGTAAATAGCGTTAACTGTTAGTTTATCAGACAATTGTTTAGATAAATATCAGAGTTGATGGTTGTTTCCTGAAAAACAACCAAATTGTCCGAATTTCTTTTCGACAATAATTCAATATCTCCTCTTAGCAAAGGTCTCTGAAATATCAGGATTTAGTAGGGTAAAGCCTAAGCATAATCAGATTTAAGTTTGATTAATGAATGGTTTTGCCCTACTAAATCCTGATATTTTTATATAAACTAATACAGTTGTTTAATTTTAAAATAATATGCCTATGTAGTACTTTTTTTTTCACAAGAAAGCAAGTGTGATAAACACACTTATTCTCATCTTCTATCAAATTCAAATCACGAATCCTTAAATTAAAGAAATAATGAAAAAAAGTCGAATGAAAATTAGAAACATTCGGGAATCTTTCCCTCAAAAAGTAATTTTACTATTACTATCTCTAATGTTTATTAGCGTTACTGCATTTTCTCAAAATGAACATTTCAACTTCAAAACCGATAACATAAAGCTCAGAGACCTTCTTGATAAAATTCAAACACAAAGTAGTTATAAATTTCTTTACCGTTCGGATCTTGTAAATAGCACTTACGTAAAGATTAATGTTTCAAATGCATCCTTGCCGGAAGTCTTAAAACAAGCACTGGAAAAAACCTCATTAACCTATCAAATTATGGATGATAAGTTAATCGTTATTTCTTTAAAAGGAGTTACTGCTTCTCAACCACAAAGAATAAGTGGAAAAATTACCGATCACGATACTGGTGAAAGTATGGTTGGTGTTAGTGTTGTCGTCAAAGGAACTTCGCAAGGAGTTATTACAGATTTGGATGGTGGCTTTAGCCTTGATGTAGATAGACCTACAACATTGGTATTTTCGTATATCGGGTATTTGACCCAAAATTTGGTGGTTACAAATCAAAAAGTACTGAATGTAAATCTGGTGCAAGATCTGAAGAAGCTCGATGAAGTTGTTGTAATTGGCTATGGAACACAAAAGAAAGGTGATGTAACAAGTTCTATTGCTTCAGTAAAACAAAAGGACTTCATGCAAGGTAGTGTTCAAGATATAGGACAATTAATCCAAGGTAAAGTGGCTGGTCTTACAATTTATTCAGTAAGTGGCGATCCAACTGCTAATACCGAAATTAAATTAAGAGGAAATTCAACTTTATCCGGAACAAGTAGCAACCCTTTAATATTAATTGACGGTGTCCCAGGCGATTTTAATAGTGTTGCTCCCAGTGATGTAGAGTCTGTAGATGTCTTAAAAGATGGTTCTGCAGCTGCTATTTATGGAACACAAGGTACCAATGGAGTGATTTTGATCACCACCAAACGGGCAAGTGGCAAAAATATAAATTCAGTCGAATATTCAGGGTATCTGAGTACGCAAAGTATTGCAAAAAAACTTGACATGTCGACAGCAGCTGATGTCCGTCAACAAATTGCAGATGGTTACAGATCTGCATCAGATGATAAAGGATCTGACACCAATTGGTTGGACCAAATAACCAGAACTCCATTTTCTCAGGTACACAACATAACATTTCGGGGTGGAAACGAGCAGACAAATTATCTATTCAGTGCTAATTATAAGAAACAACAAGGTATTTTTATAAAATCAGATAACACAGTTGCTAATTTTCGGGCAGATATAAACCACGCCATGTTTAATAATTTAGTGAAAGTAAATATCGGAGCCATTTCGCGGCATAACAATTATACCACAACAGGAGATGGTTACAGTTTTAATGGTTATACTTATCGGCAATCTCTCATTTATAACCCTACTGCTCCTGTAAAAAATTCAGATGGTAGTTGGTACGAAGAAACGGGTGCATTTAATTATGACAATCCGGTTTCTCGTTTAAAAGAAAGCAGTGGAGAAAATAGCACCGCATGGTCCAGATTAAACTCAACAATTACTATTCAACCGATAAAAGAGTTAAAGTTAACAGCGCTACTTTCCTATAGTAAATATAATGAAATGCGGGGATATGCTGAGACCAAGAAAAATATCTCAACGCTTCGATCAGGACTAAATGGTTACGCATCTAACGGAACAGTCGAATCTATCGATCGTTCGGCCGATCTTACGGCAGAATACTCTAAAACATTGGGAGATCATAGTTTTAAAGTCCTAGGTGGATATTCTTATAAAGATAATACATATCGTACATTTTGGGAAAAGAATGTTGATTTCCCTACCGATGCATTTGGGTACGACGATATTGCTTTAGGTACTGGTATAACTGAGGGAAATTCAAATGCAGGTATTGGAAGTTCTAAAACGAAAACAAACTTGATAGGCTTTTTTGGTCGGGGAACTTATAATTATAAGGACAAGTACTTGTTTATGGGAAGTATTCGGTACGAAGCTGCAAGTCAGCTAGTCGGAACTAAAAATCCTTGGGGAACGTTTCCGGCTGCTTCTGTCGGGTGGAGAATTTCTAAAGAATCTTTCATGCAAGATCTGAAATTTATCAGTGATTTAAAATTGAGAGCAGGGTATGGAGTTACAGGAACACAACCATCTGCTCTTTTCCTGGGGTTATCTACTTTAGCATATAGTGGATATTTTTATTCTGATGGATCATGGAAACAGACCTTATCTCCGGGGCGTAATGCAAATCCATACCTGAGATGGGAAGAAAAACGAGAAAGTAACATTGGCTTAGATTATTCTTTGTTTAATGGAAGAATTAGCGGTGCCTTTGATTATTATAATCGGCAAATTCATGGTCTCCTAATGGATTACTCTGTTCCGGTTCCTCCTAATTTGGTTTCTACAACTATGGCAAATGTAGGTAGAATGGAAAACAAAGGAGTTGAAATTCTGGTCAATGTAATTCCTGTTCAGAAAAAAGATTTTGAATGGACAACAAGTGTGAATTTCTCTACCAACAAAAACAAATTACTTTCTCTATCAAATGAATTGTATCAAAATACATCTGGATATATAACAGCTGGTAGTACAGGAGAGCCTATCCAAACTTATACCCATCGTTTGGATGTGGGAGGTGAAATTGGCAATTTTTATGGATTTAAGGTTGTTGATATATCAAGTGACGGTCGATGGATTTATTTGGACAAAGACGGAAATAAAGTTGCATCAGCAGATTTTGCTCGAACTGATGAAAATAAAAGAGTTCTTGGTAATGGATTGCCTAAATTTTATGCAGGATGGAATAATACGATTCGTTATAAGAATTTTGATTTGTCAATTTCTATGCGTGGTGCTTTTGATTTCCAGATTCTTAATTTTGATAGAATGTATTTAGAGAACACGCAAACTACTGCCTATAATCGTTTAAAATCAGCGTATTCTCTTATTTATGGCAAAGCTGTTTTAAGTACTAAGGAGGATTTAGAATTCAACAGTTATTATATTGAAAATGGTGATTATTGGAAAATTGATAATATTACCTTAGGATATAATTTTAAGTTGAAAAATAATAAGATTTTTAAATCGATCAGAATATATGTTTCGAGTCTTAATACCTGCACACTGACGGGATACAAAGGGATAGATCCAGAAGTGTCTATTAGCGGGTTGACACCAGGTAATGATTATCGGGATAAATACCCGACTGCTCGTACTTACACTCTCGGTTTTAATGTTAACTTTTAATAAGATCACACCATGAAAAAAATAAAACAAAATATCCGGTTTATAATGCTCTCGCTGATTGCTATTTTAATATTAGCATCATGTACAAAGCTGGAGGATCAGAGCTATTCCGAAATCCTTTCTCAGGGATTTAACCCAAATGAAGAAGATGTAGCTGCAATTACTGCTTCAGGATACGGAGGCTGGCGTAAGGTAATGTTATTCTGGAACGGCTATTGGAGAGCTCAGGAAAATAGTGCTGATGAAGTTGTTACTCCAGCCAGACCAAACGGATGGGTTGATGGGGGGATTTACCGACGTATGCACAAACATACATGGGTCAATAGTGATGATATTACTTATGAAACCTGGGCCAGAACCTATGCTGCCATTGCCGATTGTAATAGAATTATTTACCAGATAAGATCCGGCTTCCTTTCGGTCTCTGATTCAGTTAGTATTATTGCTGAACTTCGGACTTTACGTGCCAGTTATTATTATGTGTTGTGCGACATGTATGGGAATGTTCCTATTGTTACTCAATTTGATGTGGCTGAAGGATATTTGCCCGAGCAAAATACGCGAAAAGAGGTTTATGATTTTATTGTCAGTGAAATTACTGTTAGCATGAAATATCTTTCAACTACTCGCGGAGGCGTGTATTATGGTCGCTTTAATCAATGGGCAGCCCGGACTTTATTGGCCAAGGTTTATTTAAATGCAGAAGTTTACAGTGGTACATCTCATTGGCAAGATTGCATTAATCAGTGTGATAGTGTTATAAATTCAGGTGCCGGTTATGGGTTGGAAGATGATCAAAAAAATGTTTTTGCAACAGAGAATCAGAGCTCCAAAGAAATTATTTATGGTCTTGCTATAGATGCTAAGTATACTACAGACTGGAACACCTTTGACATACATATGCAATCCTTACAACCAGCTAATCAAGCTACCTACAATCTTTCACAGACTCCATGGGGAGGAATGTGTGCCATACCACAATTTATCGAAACTTTTGATCCTGCTGATAGTCGCCTTACAAAAAATTATATTTATGGTCAACAGTATTCTTCAGGTGGAGATGCATTAAATTGTACTATGGGTGATGATGCTGGTAAGCCGCTTGCTTATATTAATACTGTTCTTCCTATAGAACAAACCAGCCAGGAAGTGCATGGTTATCGTTTTGGTAAGTTTGAAATTGCTTTAGGCTCTACCAATATCTTAGATAATGACTATCCGTTATTTCGTTATGCTGATATTCTAATGATGAAAGCAGAGTGTCTTTTACGAACAGGCCAT
>JAATGT010000073.1 GCA_015654525.1 Bacteroidales bacterium | reverse complement strand
GGTTCATCCCGGTTTGGCTCATCTCATCGGTTCGGAAACTTTGGGGCACTTGGTGCTGCATGTATCTTTACTAAAGAAAACTTTCTTACCAGTCAAAACATTCTTAGTTTTGGTAAATTACGAGGAAGTTATGGACTCACTGGTAATGATCAGATCCCCGATTATCAATACTCGGCTTTGTATACGGCCGGTTCTTCAACTTACAGTTATGCCGGTAGCTCTATATTTTATCCTTCTAATATTGCTAATCCGAATTTGCATTGGGAAACTTCGAAAAAACTGGATTTTGCACTTGAACTGGGCTTTATACAAGATCGTATCATATTGAAGACTGATTTTTATCGTAATCGATCCAGTGATTTGTTGACTTATATAACTATCCCGTCTCAAAGTGGGACATCATCATACTCAGGAAACCTTCCTGCAGTAGTACAAAACAAAGGATGGGAATTTGAGTTGAATACCGTAAATATAGTAACCCGGGCTTTCAGATGGACTACATCTTTTAATTTGACAATCAATAGAAATAAGCTGCTTTCTTATCCGGGGCTTGCTACGTCAAGTTATAGTTCTACTTATGCGGTTGGAGAACCAACTGACATTCCGAAACTGTATCACTTTACCGGTATTGATACTAAGACAGGGCAACCTACATTTCAGGATCAAAATGATGATGGACAAATTAGTTACGCAGCAGACAGGGTTTTTGCCAAGGCTGGTCACCCTTATTACGGTGGTTTAAGTAATAGTCTTTCATATCAGAATTTTCAATTGGACTTTGCTTTTCAATTCAATCACAGAATGGGCTATGTAAATAATACCATTGGGGTATATCCATATACTAATCCTTTAGGTTATACGTATGCCAATCAAAGTACAGACATGCTAAACAGGTGGCATCAGGCTGGATATATTGCTCTTTATCCGGCTGCATCAACAACAAATACTACGGCCTATAGTAATTATATCTATTATTCTGATTCCAACTGGGGAGATGCTTCCTATATTAAATTAAAAACGGTTAGTTTAAATTATACCTTGCCTAAAAGTTGGACCAGCAGGGCAAAATTGGCATCTGCAGTTGTTTACTTAAAAGGACAAAATTTATTCACCTGGGCAAAGCAGAAATATACATATGAGCCGGAGACGAATGTATCCGGAGCTGATCCGGGTTTAGGTACAGGAAGATATATTTCTTTCCCTCAACTGCGTACAATTATAATCGGTTTGAATGTTACATTGTAAAATAAGACTCTTATGAAATCAAAAAATATTTTTCATCACTATATATTCATAGTATTGGCATTGGTTGCAGTTTTTGTAAGCTCTTGCGATAACTACGTTGATATTGCAATATCTCCCAATAAACTCTCAACAGAGGATGCATTTAGTTCAGATGCTTCGGCAACAAGTGTAGTTTTGGCATTGTATTCTTACTATAATACCACTTCCAGCTTACCCTATTTTTCGTTTCTGGGAGGTCTGTCTGCCGACGAACTGCAGTATACCGGGTCTACGGCTGAAATGCAGGAATTTGCGCAGGCGTCTGTAACAACAACGAATAGTACGCTTAAAAATTATTTATGGGTATACCCTTATGCGGTTATCAGTGAAGCCAATCAGGCTATCTCTGGAATTACTAATTCTGCTGCAATTACTGCTGCAACAAAGAAACAACTTCTGGGAGAGGCTAAATTTTTCAGAGCGTATTATTACTTTAATCTTGTAAACTATTTAGGAGATGTTCCTCTTTCTTTAAATGCATCGGTATTGGAAAATGCTTATTTAGCACGATCTCTTAAAGATTCTGTGTATGCTCAAATTATCAATGATTTAAAAGATGCTCAAAGCCTTTTGCCTGCGACTTATACTACAACCTTGCGTACAAGGGTTAATCAATATGCTGCAGATGCGTTACTTGCCAGAGTTTATCTTTACACTAAGGATTATGCAAATGCAGAAGCAGAGGCTACAAAGGTCATTACTGCCACAGATGTTACTTACACTATGGCGGCCTTAAGCGCTGCGTTTATTAATACAAGCTCTGAAACTATTTTGCAATTTGCTACTACCTATGGCTATTCTTTTTATGGTAGCAATTATCGCACATCGTCGGCTACGGCTGTGCCGACATATGTTTTATACCCGAAGTTTATAAATTCATTCGAAGCCGGCGATCAGAGAAAAGTATCCTGGATTGACTCGGTTACTTCATCGGGAACTAAGTACTATAAAATTAATAAGTATAAGTTAGTTACTGCAAACTCAACAGCGGTAGGTAATGAATATACTGTTATTTTACGACTGGCTGAGCAATATCTTATTCGGGCAGAAGCAAGGGCACAGCTGAATACAAATATAGCGGGAGCAGCAGCCGACCTGAATACGGTCAGAACACGGGCCGGGTTGCCCAACACTACTGCAACAGCACAGGCATCTCTGTTGGCGGCAATAGCAAGTGAACGCAAAGTAGAGCTGGTTGGCGAAAATCACCGTTGGTTTGATCTTAAGAGAACAGGTACTGCGGATGTTGTCATTAGCACCCTGAAATCGACATGGAAATCAACATCCGTTTTATACCCGATACCTGCCAGTGAGATATTATTAAACACAAATCTTACACAAAACTCAGGGTATTAAAAGAAATAGATTTATAACATCAACATTAATTAAATTTTAAATATTAAATAGTTGTAATACACTAATAGAAAAATGAAAAAAATATATTTGGTTTTAGTATTGTGTGGCCTGGTTTCAATAGCTCTGAATGCCGTTAATAACCGAAAAAAAACGGTTTCGCCTAATTTGAACCCGAATTTCCTGATTTCCGGTGAAGTAAAGGGCGTTAATCAGGGCGTTATCTATCTTGGGTATCGTGAAAATGCAATAGACAAAAAAGATTCGGCTATTATAGCAGGTGGTAAATTTAGTTTTAAAGGAAAGGTGATTGAACCTGTGTATGCTTTTTTATCGACAAGAAACCGGAAAGTTTTTGTTGGCTTTTTCCTTGAAAATAAGAAAGTAACCATATTAGTGGATTCCTTGGGAAAGTCGAACGTGAAAGGGTCTCCTGTCACTGATATATATACCGAATGGATTAATAAGTGGGACGTGGTACGACAAAAAGCAGGGGGTATTTATAAACGGATGGATGAGGAGTATAAAAAAGAAGGACAAGATCCTCATAGTCGTACTGCAAAACTGAGTGATACGGCACGCAAAGCTTTTGATGAGGAGTTTAAGGCTTTGGGCGTAGAATCGGATAGTACGGTTTTTCCTACAGTTCGGAAATATCCGAATTCTGTTGCTTCTGCTTTTATTATTGTTGATAGATATGTATCTTGGCATGACGTTTCTAATGCCCAGAAAATGTATAATTACCTTACCACAGAGATTAAGAAGTCTGGTTATGGCATTCAAATAAAGAATTTTATTGATACTGATGCTAAAGTTTCTATAGGAAAAGCTGCTTCTGATTTTACAATGAATGATACTACGGGTCATCCGGTTAAACTCTCTGGTTTTAAAGGCAAATATGTGTTGCTCGATTTTTGGGCTTCTTGGTGTGGTCCTTGCCGAAAAGAAAATCCGAATGTGGTGAATGCATATAAAAAGTTTCATGACAAGGGCTTTGAAATTGTTCAGGTTTCATTGGACACCAAAAGAGCTGCATGGATAGGAGCAATACAAAAGGATGGATTAAACTGGATACATCTTTCGGACTTGAAAGGTTGGCAAAATGATGCCGTCGTTTTGTATGGTATAAAAGCAGTTCCTACTAATTTCTTGATTGACAAAGATGGAAAAATAATTGCCCGCGATTTAAGGGAGGAAAAGCTTCAGGAAACGCTTAGCGGAATATTTAAATAACTCGTAGTGGCCTTATTTGAGAAATTTTATTTTATAGCAAAGCTTATAGATCTCACTTTACTTGTTAAGGACTGACCTTGTCCGGTGAGCCGAAAAACAAGGGAGGAAAGCGCAAAAATACCCATTGTCTGACGACCGTAGGGAGGAGTTTGGGGATTTTAGCTTTCCGACCGTCAGTTTTTTCGAGTGAAGCAGGCACAGTCTTGAGCTCTTTTTGCTTCGTTTTTTTGGTCAAGCCAAAAAATGAAGTGGGGTTTGGGGTAAAACCCCAATGTAAAAACTCTGCTATTTTATAAATACACTCCAGGTTTAAATAGTTTTTGGTTTTTCATTATTTAATCTCTTTTCTCTACACTCCCTGCTTGGGACTCATAACTCAGCAGGGAGTCTTTTGTAATAAAGGCTTGTTATTTTTAGATAAAATTCAGTTTTTAGCTATAAAAATACTACCTTTTGAGTATTTTTTCGTAAAGAAATACTCCATAAATTTGCAACCGTAAATGAGATACAAAAATAGAAATGAGTGAATAAATAAAACTCTGCTTGCCCTGAGAAGCAAACATCAATAACAATTTAAAATTTAAATATTATGAGTACCAATCAAACCGGACACGAACAAAATGTTGTCAACTTGGGTGTATTAAACACACGCATCGCTACTTTTGGGGAGGCTTATAATCCATCCCGATCCGAATTATTTCTTTTAAGTCTGACCAAACTTCAGGCAGACGGAGAAGCTGTTATTGTTTTATTTGTTGCTGACGAAAGCAAACTCAAGAATGCAATTGCTGCACGTACACTGGCTTTCTACGGTTTCGACGAATTAGTTACCCGTGCCATCAATGCTTTACGGATTTCAGGAGCTTCTGCTCAAACTATTCAGCAAGCCGAAGCCATTGTGCGTGATTTGCGGGGCAAAAGGGCATCTGCCAAACTTACCGACGAAGAAATTCTGGCGGCTAAAGAAAAAGGAGAAGAAGTAAAGCAGGTAACCTTGCACAACAATACGATTGATAGTAAAATTGAGAATTTTGCTAAGTTTATCCAGTTTTTGAGTACCATAGCAGAATACAAACCAAACGAAACCGACCTGACAGTCACTGCTCTCAACGCCCGGCTTACAAGCCTGAAAACATCCAATGCTGCTTATCAGACCGCGGATGCAGCTCTGGATGCAACCCGACTAACTCGCGATGTACTGCTTTATACCGATGGAACAGGTTTGGTTGACACTGCGTTAGACGTAAAAATATATGTAAAATCTGCTTTTGGAGCCACCAGTCCTCAGTATAAGCAAATTTCTGATATCGTTTTTACAAAATTGAGATAAGAATATTGTCACCTGAGCGTATAAAATCCCTGCTCGAGACAGTCTCTTTCAGCAGGGATTTTTTAGTTTTCCTACTTTTTCTTGGATAAAGCCTGCTGCAACAAGACATCTTACAACCGGAATCTGTCGAAAACATCCGTTGCTCAGGAATAATACAACCTGGTCGAGAAATAACCGGATTTGTTACGGGAATATTGCTCCGCAGGTTTGTCGGAATGCTTCGAGGCTGAGGAATATTCCTACTTGTTAATGGAATGTTATATCCTGTTAAAGAAATATTGCCACGGGACTTTGTCGGAACGTTCCGTTTTTGGGAAATTTTGCAAAGGGATTTTGTCGGAAGCTTTTGGTGGCGGCGAATAAGTTGCAAAGAATGTATCAAAAATTAAGATGACTAAGGAATATCACAACCCGGCATCAGAATCTGATAATGTCGGGTTGTGCTTTAATAACCAAATGTTTGTTCTCTTGCCGGCATAAAGAATTTATTGTAAAACGTCTTGTCCAAAGGCTGAAACCATTCAGGTCGTTTTTGTTTACCGGTTGGCATCCGGCAATCGCAGGATAATTTCATTATATGCAGCTGGGAATCAATAGCTGTTCTAAATTTATATTCAGGTTTTGTTTTTATTGCTTTTCGATAAAAAAGATTCCTTTTTCTTGTTCATTCTGGCAATATACTAACAGATTTACACATGGACACGGCAAACAGATCTTTAAATGTTTATTGTTGCTCTAAAGTGCAAATAGCCTTGTGATTATATACTATCTTTGCAAGTAAATAACAAATTCAAAATAATAACTAAAAAAATGCTCTCATTACAAGAACGCTCGGACATAATAGCACTGATAAAACAGGAAGTTATTCCGGCCATAGGCTGCACCGAACCGGTAGCAGTTGCTCTGGCAGTAGCCAAAGCCAAAGAAATATTGGGCGCAATTCCCGATAAAATTGAAGTTTCGCTTAGTTCCAATATGCTCAAAAATGCCATGGGTGTCGGTATTCCCGGTACCGGCATGGTCGGGCTGCCCATTGCCATTGCGTTGGGTGCACTTATCGGCAAGTCCGAATACGGCCTCGAAGTGCTCAAAGATCTGACGCCCCAAGCATTGGAACAAGGCAAAAAAATGATTGACGACAAGGTAATGACTGTTTATTTAAAACAGAAAATTGCCGAAAAACTGTATATTGAAGTGTTGGCCAAAAACGGAAACGATCAGGCACAGGTCATCATTAGTCATGATCACACCCGTTTCTCACACATTCAGAAAAACGACGAAATACTCTTGCATTTGGATGATGAGATAGATGGCGGTGATCCGAAAGAAAAAGGCGTCAGTTTGTCGTTCAACAAAGTGTGCGATTTTGCGATCGATACTCCAGTTGACGAACTGCGTTTTATCCTGAAGTCATCCGTGATGAACAGAGCTGCTTCCAACGAATCAATGAAAGGTCAATACGGACACAGTGTAGCGCAGACAGTGCGTAATGGTAGCCAGCAAAATGTGATGGGAAATACTATTTTTACCCGTATGTTGTCGGTTACGGCGGCGGCTTGCGATGCCCGTATGGCCGGAGCCATGTTTCCGGTGATGAGTAATTCAGGAAGTGGTAATCAGGGAATTGCCGCCACATTGCCGGTGTCGGTATTTGCCGAAGAAACAGGTAAATCAGAGGATGAACTGATTCGCGCACTTGCGTTAAGTCATTTGATGACTATTTATATCAAGAAGAATCTCGGACGATTGTCGGGCTTGTGTGGTGCCATTGTTGCAGCTACCGGATCGGCTTGCGGTATAACTTACCTGATGGGAGGCACCCGCGAGCAGATTGCCTATTCCATTAAAAATATGATTGGTAACATTACCGGAATGATTTGCGACGGAGCAAAACCCAGTTGTGCACTCAAAGTGTCCAACGGCGTTTCTACTGCTACCCTGTCTGCTTTGATGGCGATGGATAACAAAGTGGTAACTTCCATCGAAGGCATAACTGACGAAGATGTGGATAAAACCATTCTTAATCTTACTAAAATAGGGTCGGAGGGAATGAACGAAACCGACCGCATGGTGTTAGAGATCATGACCCACAAAGGAAAATAAAAAAATAAAATATCAGATATTCATTATGACAAAAAAAGTAGTTTTATCTTTTCTGCTCTTATGTTGCGTACTCGGCATGTCGGCCGAGATTCAGAAACCCGTTACATGGAGCTTTTCAAACAAGCAGGTTTCAGATACTGAGTTCGATCTTGTGCTTACAGCTAATATTGATAACAGCTGGCATTTATATTCGCAGTTCATCGGCGAAGGCGGACCGGTTCCAACATCGTTCAAGTTTAAACCGTCGCCCGATTATGTGTTGGTTGGCAAGGCTAGCGAATCGCCAAAACCGCATAAAATCTTCGAAAAAGTATTTGGAATGGAAGTGGCTTTTTTCGAGAAGAAAGCTACTTTTACTCAGAAAGTCAAGCTTAAAGTTCCTGCCACAAAGATTACCGGTTCGCTCGAATTTATGGTGTGCGACGACAGTCAGTGCCTGCCTCCCGAAGATCTTGACTTCTCGTTTGATCTGAAAGGAGCAAAAGTGACGGCTGCCGCAGTTCCTGCTGCGATCCCTGGTGCTGCGGTTCCTGCTACCGATACTGCTAAAGCTGCTGTAAGTTCCGAACCAACAGTTGTCAAAGATTCGGCTGATTCGGTAGTAAAAGCACAGCCTCTTGCTACTGCTCCAACATCTACCGGCAAACAATCATTATGGACAATTTTTATACTGGGTGTATTAGGTGGGTTTGCTGCATTTTTGATGCCTTGCATATTTCCGATGGTGCCGATGACGGTTAGTTATTTCACCAAGAAAGAAGTTACCAAACGTAAGGGAGTAATTAATGCATTGATTTATGGTTTATCCATTGTGGTAATATATGTCGTGTTGGGACTACTCATTACCGTTATTTTTGGTGCTGACGCCTTGAACGTTCTTTCAACCAACGGAATTTTTAATTTCTTCTTTTTCCTGTTGCTGGTTGCTTTTGCCCTGTCTTTTCTTGGCGCATTCGAACTGGTATTACCTTCGTCGTGGGTCAATAAGATGGATAGTAAGTCCGATAAAAATGGCTTGGGAGGATTGTTTTTCATGGCCGGAACACTGGCTTTGGTTTCGTTTTCCTGTACAGGTCCAATCGTTGGAACTTTATTGGTACAGGCAGCCACGAGTGGTCAGTTACTCGGACCGGCTATCGGAATGTTGGGTTTTGCCATTGCACTGGCTATTCCGTTTGTGCTGTTTGCTATGTTTCCTGCCTGGATGAAGGCTATGCCCAAATCGGGTGGCTGGTTGAATAGTGTAAAGGTGGTATTAGGATTTCTGGAACTGGCTTTCTCCTTTAAGTTCCTTTCCAATGTGGATCTGGCTTATCACTGGAACTGGTTCGACCGCGAAATATTCCTTTCGTT
>JAATGT010000327.1 GCA_015654525.1 Bacteroidales bacterium | reverse complement strand
AGTATGTATCGATGAATATGACGATGAAGACAAAAAATCCTTTGGAAAATTTAATCAACCATCATCTTTTACAAGAACAGGTTTGGGTATGTGGGAAATGGTAAAACCAGACGTAGTAGAATATGGTGGCGATTTCGTTCATGAAAAACTCGGACAAAGATTAATCACTAACGATCCGTCTGTAAGTCCTGAATTAGTATATTCAACGAGGGAGGGAAATGCAGCAGTGGCTAAACACACTGTAGGCACTTCATTCGCTGCTCCAAAAGTTACCCATATCGCAGGTTGGCTAAATAAAAGTTTCCCGCAATTATCTACTATTTCCTATAAAGCATTAATCGTCCAGTCTGCAAGATTGCCGGAAGATAAATGGAGAAGCCCCAGTTTAACAGATATAAAGTGTATGGGGTATGGCATACCATCCTTAGAAAGAGCTACACAAAATACCACTAATCGTATAACATTTTTATCCGAAGGCTTTGTTACGCCAAAGTCCGCCGATACATTTATGGTTAAGGTGCCATCTGAAATTAACCGCCCCGGTTTGGATAACGAAATCCTGATCGAAGTAACCCTGAATTTTCAGGCACCTGTCAGAAGAACAAGAAAACATACAAAGTCTTATTTATCCACTTGGTTAACCTGGGAAATATCGACACCGGATGAGTCTTATAACGAGTTTTGCAATAGAGTAATTAAGTCTATTGAAAACCCACAAAGTAATGGAGGCGAAAGAAACGGAATGCAATGGACAATTTTTGATCGAGGCAATAATGGCGTTGTAAGAAACATGAAGCGACAGGATAGTACTACTCAAAAAGATTGGGCTGTTATCAGCTCCAATCAATTGCCAAACGAATTCTCCTTAGCCGTAGTAGGACATTTAAGCTGGGAAAAGGACATGAAAGCTAAAATACCCTATTCCATTGTTGTCAGTTTTGAATCACTTAACCCAGCTATTCCGGTTTATCAATTATTTGAAGTTGAAAACCGCGTTGATGTTGAACAGGAAGTCACTGTATAAAAAATAATGAAAGGATTGGCCACCCTATATTTTAATCCTTAAATTGGATAAAACGCACCAAATTGACCCCTATCGGCCTATCCAAAAAGGCCCCCTTTGCCAGTTGAAACTTAAATCACCTAAAAGGTAAATTTTTTCAAAAAAGCAACCAATCCTGCGTTAAGCGTAGGATGAGTTGCATAAAAAAGTAAATACCGTTTTACTTTACAAATCCTTGTAGTTTATTATCATCTAACCACGTATATGCAAATTCGGATGGTCGGCCTAGATGTCTGTATGCACCTCGCTCATAATTGGATAGCAAACTGAATACTTTCCTGATAGAGCCCAAATTACCCTGTTGGAACATAAAGTGCGCAATGGCTACTTTGGTGAGTTCTTAGGTTTGCATAGATTAACGTAATAAAGGATAACTGAACATTATCAATTAACAAAACGAATACATTTGAGCATATGCAATTAACTGCTAAATCAACCATAACACCCTTCTTGGAAACCCGCATATAATTTATCGCTTACAGCCATATTGACGCTAAAAATATCTAATATTAGTTTTAGGCTTAATAAATTCTCTGGTTAATACATCCTTCAACGTTTGGGCACTTATATCCATATTCGATTCTGTTAATCTCTGTTTAGCTAGAAATATCAGGTATTTAAATGAAAAGAGATAATTATTTAATTCTTTCGCCGACGCATGATTGCCTTTGACCTTTCCCGCCGTTGGGATCCATTTCGATACTTTACATTTCCGTTTTGTTGATAGTTCGTTTGAAAGACCATCAACCGTTATTTTTAAATAAATGAATCGGTCATCACTCTGATTCTTAGACTGTTTAAGGAAAAAAAGAAGTTTGACAGGTTTTTCTAACATGAGATTGATTTTTACTTCGAAGCAAAAATACCCTTATATCTTTTTTTAAACAAGATGTTTACGAGGTAAACATCTTGTCTTCAGTAAGTTGAATTACATTTTAGTTAAATATTATAAGATTTTCACTTGCTATTTGATAGGTCTAATTCACTCTTTTGTAATTAATTAAAGCAACTGATAGAATGTCATTTTGAAATGAATAAAATTAGGCTAACTCTAATTTCTTTTTTAATTGTTTCATATCCTCGCTAACTTTTAGATCAATAACCCTTGCGTAATGCTGGGTTTGCTTGAGCGATTTATGTCCCATCATTTTCGAAACCGTTTCCATTGGTACTCCATTATTGAGTGTTATCGTTGTGGCAAAAGTATGCCTGGCGATATGAAAAGTAAGTTTCTTTTTTATGCCACATGTATCTGCTATTTCTTTCAGGTATGAATTCATTTTTTGATTTGTCAGGACAGGCAAAGCAATTCCGTTATCTAAGCATTTTGGATGGGTTTTGTATCGCTTTAAAATCTTTAGTGCATAAGGAAGTAATGGAAGTCTTGTAGGGGAATCTGTCTTTTTGCGGGCCGTCATTATCCATTTTTCTCCATCAATTCCTGTTACTATATCAGAGCTTTGTAATCTATATACATCAATGTATGAAAGTCCGGTGTAACAGCTAAACAGAAATATGTCACGCACATATTTTAGTCTTTCAATATCATACTTTTTATTAATTATTTTAAATAATTCCTCTTTGGTTAAGACAATGGGATATACTTCTATGCGTTTGATTTTAACGCCTTGAAACGGATCTTTTTTTAATAATCCACTTTTCAGACTTCCGATTACAATTTTTTTAAAATTGCCTAAATACTTTATAGCTGTGTT
>JAATGT010000269.1 GCA_015654525.1 Bacteroidales bacterium | reverse complement strand
TTAGGGGTTAGGGGTTCTTTAATCCCCCTTTAGAAACCAGGGGTTATATACAGTATTATGACTCTCAACCGTCGCCTTTTCTTTTATTTTTTCAGTGTTTTTCTACTGATGTTGGCAGTTATCTGTTTTTTTCAATATCAGCGCGAAAAAGAATTTCGTACCGAGCAACTTGATCAACAATTAACCACGTATAACTTCACCATTCACCGATTTATTCAGGAACGTAAGCCAAACTGGGAAATGCTTGAAGAATACGTTCATTTGTTTCCAGATAGTACGTTGCGCGTAACGGTTATAGACACAGCGGGAGTTGTGACTTTCGATTCATCGGTCAAAAAAGAAGCAAAGCTAAGCAACCATCTCGATCGTCCGGAAATTATAATGGCTCATTTGAATGAAAACGGACACGCCATCCGGCATTCTGCTTCTACAGGAAAAGACTATTATTACTTGGTACACCGTTTTCCAAATAATTATGTACGAAGTGCACTGCCCTACAACGTAAGCCTTATCAGCACGCTCAAAGCAAATACTTTTTTCCTGTATTTCATGTTGTTTGTATTAATCATAGCCGGTCTGGCACTCTATTTTATATCCAGAAACTTTACAAAATCAATCGATCGCCTACGTACTTTCACACAACGTGCCGAAAAAGGGGAGATACCGGATTACGAAATAGAATTTCCAAACGACGAACTGGGCGAGATTAGTAAGAATATTGTTAAACTTTACAGACTCCTTTTTCTGACCAAAGATGACGTGTACAAAGAACGTGAGAAACTGATAAAGCATCTTCAGATATCGCAAGAGGGGCTCGGTATTTTTTCGTCTGAGAAAAAAGAAATTCTGGCTAACACGCATTTCATTCAATATACCAATATTCTGTCCGACAGTCAATGCGAAAGTTCCGACGAAATATTCAGCCTACCTGAATTCAGTGAAATAAATGAATTTATCGACCAGAGCTTAAAAAACAATGAGTTAAAGCGCAAACGGCTGACTGTAGAAAAAGGAGGGCATGTTTTCACGGTGCAATGTATCGTTTTTCAGGATGGCACATTCGAAATATCAATGAATGACATTTCTACCCAGGAACATGAAAATGAACTTAAACGCCACCTGACCCAAAATATATCACACGAATTGAAAACACCCGTGAGCAGCATTTTGGGGTATATGGAGAGTATTCTTGAAAACCCTGATCTGGACCAGCAGCGACAACGTTTTTTTATTGAACGCTCATTTCAGCAGGCACAACGTTTACGCGACTTACTTCAGGATATTTCCACCCTCAATAAAATTGATGAAGGCAAACGATTATTTGAAAAAGAGTCCTGCAACATCTTCGAAATTATTTCAGATGTGCTGAATGATGTTCATTTGCAAATAGAACAAAAAAAATGTACGGTACAGAAAAATTTCAAATCCGATTTACAAATTCAGGGAAATCGTTCACTCATTTATTCCATCTTTCGGAATTTATTGGATAATGCATTGGCTTACGGAGGCGAAAAACTAACTATCGACATTAATTGTTATCGGGAAGACGATCAGTTTTTTTACTTCTCATTCAGCGACAATGGAATCGGTGTACCCGAAGAGCATTTAAGTCGATTGTTTGAAAGGTTCTATCGCGTAGACAAAGGACGCAGTCGGAAGATGGGTGGCACCGGACTAGGTCTGGCTATTGTAAAAAACGCGGTGTTGCACCATCGCGGAAACATTTCCGCCAAAAATGTTCCCACAGGTGGACTGAGCTTTATTTTTTCATTGAGAAAATACTAATTAAACGATATCCCCGAACCGATGCAAATATTCCGCAGCAAATGGACACCTTTATTTATAAGCAATTTTCTGGGAGTATATAACGACAATTTTCTGAAACATTGCATCATCTTCATCTCGGTTGGATGGGCACTGCCCGGCTGGATGGCCCAGTCGCAACTAATTTCCATCGTATCGGCATCTTTGGTCGTTCCATACTTGTTTCTGTCTCCTCTCGCCGGTCGGTTTGCGGTTATTTACTCTAAAAAATCTGTTTTTAGAATTTGTAAACTACTCGAAATTCCGGTACTGCTGCTGGCTTGCGTATCTTTTTATTATCATTGGGTACTGCTGGCTGTACTGGCTGTATTATTAATGGGGATTCTGAGTTGCCTGTATTCACCGTCTAAATACAGCCTGATTCGCGATATTGGTGGAGAGCAGGGCGTTTCGTATGGAAGCGGTGTATTCGAAATGATGGCTTTTCTGGGTATTTTGATTGGAACAGTAAGTGCTTCCATAGTATCCGACAGGTACAATCAGTGGATTGTTTTCGGACTTTTTGTAGGATTAGCCGTATTAGGTTATATCGTTACACGGCTTATTAAAGCAACCGAGTTACCCGAAAACAAAGACGAAATCGGGACATTAAATTCCATTCGTTTTCTCATAGACTCATTTCGCTTTGCACGCCAACATGAAAATGTAAATAGCGCCGTCTTTGGAGCATCGGCATTTTGGCTTATAGGTGGTGTGGTGCAAATGAATCTGGTTATTCATTGTAAACATGTTTATCGCACATCCAACACAACTACCGGTTTGATTATGGCTTGCGCTGCTATTGGTATCGCATTTGGTTGCTGGGCTGCGGGTAAAATATCCGGCACTCAGGTAAAAAAAGGTCTTATACTGATCGGGATACTTAGTATGAGTGTATTATTCTTCGTACTTAGTTTTTTCCACATAAGCTTACTGTTGTTTGTCTTTTGCATATTCAGCGTCGCATTCATGGGCGGTATATTTCAAATTCCATGTTTATCCATGCTTCAAAATGCAAATTTAGATCGTAAACTCGGCGACATGATCGGGTATCTTAATCTGGTTACTTTTATTTTCGTTCTTCTCGGGACTTTCTTTTTCTTTCTCACAACCTATTTTACCGCCGAAAATAGTTTTGCTGTATTTGGAGTAATATTGGTCATTTGTTTGCTTGTCACCATTTATTTTCTGAGAAAATCGCCTGAATTTCTGAACGAATCAAAAGCTATGTTGCATCTAAGTAATAGGACTTAAATAATGTCCTATTTTTCAGAAAATCGTTAGACGATACGGTTGTAATTTCAAGTCCCCTTCAGGGGATTTAGGGGCGGTATTAAAGTCTATTTTCCGCCCCAAGCCCCTAAAGGGGATGTTAAATAGTATCGTCTTTGAAAAATTAAAATGGTACATTATATTCATTCCATTACTTA
>JAATGT010000135.1 GCA_015654525.1 Bacteroidales bacterium | reverse complement strand
CCGCCCCATATCCAACTGGAAATTGTCAGTTATATTTGAGCCCAAAGTAGTTTTAATGGGTAAAAATTAGACATTGATGAAAATATTTATGAATTACAAGAAGCGATCATTTCTACGATCCACAGATCATAAAATAAGTCGAGACTTTTTATTACTTAATAAATATTCTAATGATATTGAATTTTATTATCCAACTTCATTTCTTCATGATTTCTGCCCTTTATTGTTGGAGCTCTATAATACTATATTATTTAAATTAACCCGGTATACCAAAATAACTTTTCGAAAGCTGAGTATACGAAATCCTAAAATGTGGGTTGGTCTCGAATTTAACTCCACTTTTAATATTGTTCAAAGTGCTGGATATTTGCCTGTATTTAGTGGAAATGCTGGAGTTTTATGGGAATATACTTTTTTTGACCTTAAGGAGGAAATTTATATTATTAACGAAGAAAAAGAAAATATAAGGAACATTATGAATACGCGCGAACAAGCCATAGCTTATGTTTTAAATAAATATAATAAGGTATTGATAAATTTAAGGTCTGATAGAGCTGTCGAATTTGCTAAATCAAAATTTCCTGATTATACAAATTCTTTTATTAATCTTCCTTTTTTATTGCCAAACACACAATCTGTTGAGAATAGTGTAATCGAGGTTAAATATAATAAACTTCTTAATACACACGTTATAAAATTTTTGTTTGTTGGTTCTCAGGCAAAAAGAAAGGGACTACCTAATTTGATAAAAGCTTTTCAATTATTAGATGAACGCTATTTAAAAATGATTGAATTGAATGTTGTTTCATCTTTTTCTGATGGAATTGTTGAAATTCCACAGAATAACTCAATTATTATTCACGGCATGTTACCACATAATGAAACACTCAAATTGTTTAAGGAGTGTCATGTGTACATTATGCCTTCGCAAACAGAATCGTATGGACTGACATATATTGAAGGTTTGGCAAATGGATGTATAATTGTTACAAGGGATAAATATCCACAGATAGAGTTTACTGAAAATGGGAAATTCGGCTATATGGTAGATTCAACCAATCCTCATTCTATTAAGAATACTATTGTTGAAATTTTGAATCTTGAATATATTCATCTGCAATCTTATGCCATGATGAGTAAACGAAAATTTGATGAATGTTATGCATTGGATGTAGTATGTCAAAAGTGGTATAATGCATATAAATCTTTAATATGATTGTAGGGTTATTTATTTTCTTTATAGAGTTAGGATTTGGACTTAATTTAGGCCCTTTACCCGTGTCCGAATGGATTTTATATGTTTTTTTTATACTAAAATTCAATGACTTTAAACGAATATTTATAGATGGTGAGCTTAAGTTTTTTTTTAAAATATTTTTTTTATTTCTTATAATTCAATTATTTTCAGATATAATACATCAACCTGGTTATTTTTTTATACTAAAAGGTTCTGATTCCATAATAATGGGTGTGCTTCATGTTTTCTTTTTATACTATTATTTAAGGAAAAATCCAAAATTATTAGTTTTTGCATTAATAGGAGCCTGTTTTACAACCTTATATAGTTCGCAGAGATTTATGGGTATGGAAAACTCCAATTATAGCGATGTATTAGATAGTGAAGATGCTCCAATAATGAAATTCATAGTTGCTCCAATTATGTCATATGGAGTCTGTATTGTATCATTTTTAACTAAAAAGAACAGATGGCTGGTTATTGCAATTATTGTTTTGGCTATATTTTTTGTTTTAGCTGGAGCCAGAAGTTCAGGATTGTTATTTGTATTGACAGTTTTTTTCATTTTTATATCACTGACTAAATTTATTAATAACAAGCGTTTACAACTAATAGTTATAACTTTGCTAGTTGTAGGTTACGGCGGTTACTCAATATATGTAAGTAATGTTCTAAATGGAAATATAGTTTCAGGGAACAATGAGCAAATATTGGAACTTGATGATCCATATAATCCTGCGGCATTATTAATATATGGAAGACCTGAAGTTTATGTTGAAGCGAAAGCATTAGCCGAATCTCCATTGATAGGTTATTCTTCACATCCTATTGATGTAGGGGGTAAATACCGTGCATTAAGAGCTAAAATAAAAAATGTATCAATGATATCATATAAAAAAGGTGCAAATATTCCTGGACACTCAGTAATTTTTGATATGGGACTTTTTTATGGCATATTCGCCTTATTACTAATGCTATATTTTACATTGAAAATACTAAAATTCGGTATTTTTTGTTTGCCATATTCAAATAATATAATTATGTTAAGTTACTCTTTATCTTTTATTTTATGGAACTCATTTTTTTCTCCAATCGGACATTTGAAATGGTCATTACCTCTTTTTTACGTAGTTATATTCTTGAATATACAGTCAAGAAGTCGTCAGGTAAAATCTAAAAAAATCAATATTTCTTCAAAAAACAATTGTTTTAACTGATTGCCTACTAGTTTTAGAATCACAGGAAACATGAAAAACGACTGTAACAGCCAATCATGTATTAATTAATAAAGAATAGAAAGAAGAATAATGAAAGCAGATATATTAGTACTTACTCCAACCTTAGGCAGTAGAAAAAGTCTGGAAAAAACCATTGCTTCGGTGAAATCTGTTGGTGCTGAAAGAGTAAAACATATAATCATAACACCACAAAAAGAGGTGAATAATTTAAAAACTAAGTTTCCAGAACTTGAAGTTTTAGCAGAACCAGACAATTTGAAAGGCATTTATCCAGCATTAAATTATGGATTCAACAAATACGGGAGAGACTATAAGTATCTGACATTTATCAATGATGATGATTATTGGTTGCCTGATTTTAAAAAATTATTTAATGAGTTAGATATTGATAAAGCATTGGACTTTGTATATGGAAAAATATGTTTTATTGATGAGAATGAAACGATAATCAAACAGCAGGCAAGTTCAGATCAATTTTATTCTTTTCTGTCTTTATTTTGTAGTCATATTGTTTTGTTTACTCAACAAGCAACTCTGCTACGTTCCGAACTATTTTTCCAAATTGGAGGGTTTTCTGAAGATTTTAAATTAGTCTCTGATTCAAAACTTTGGATTGATCTATCACTATTAAAGCCTCGATTTAAATACATCAGTACCGTGTGTGCAGCATATATGATACAAGAATCCCAATTGTCTTCAAATAAGTTATTACAAGTTCAAGAAGAAATAAAACTACTTGAAATGTATCAACAAATCAATTTTTGGAGAAGAATTTCTGATAAAATTATTTTTAGATTAACAAATGTTGTATTGTATTTACAAAGATTATAGATATGATAAAAAATATAGTGGGTCTTATTGTAATATTTTTTCCTTGGAGAATAAAAAGATGGATATTTGTTTATTTTTGGAAATATGATATTCATCCTACTGCTTATATCGGTTTGGCCTGGATTTATCCGAAACAACTCATTATGGGCGAACAATCCCGAATAGATCATTTTACTGTAGCTATACATTTAGATAAACTTAGACTGGCAAACAACTCATCCATAGGTAGAAGTAACTGGATAACAGGTTTTCCAACAGGAACAGATTCAAAGCACTTCAGTCATCAAAAGGAAAGACAATCAGTTTTATTAATTGGGAAACACTCCTCTATCACTAAACATCATCATATTGATTGCACTAATAGTGTCCGCATAGGAAACTTCGTTACAATTGCTGGTTATCAGTCCCAATTTCTTACTCATTCTATTGATGTTTACGAAAATCGTCAGAATAGTAAACCAATAGTTATAGGAGATTATTGCTTTGTAAGTAGCAATTGCATTATTCTGGGTGGAGCAGTTTTGCCATCATATTCCGTTTTAGGGGCGAAATCGTTACTCAATAAAATATTTACAGAAGAATGGAAATTGTATGCAGGTGCTCCGGCTAAAATGATATCAGATATTTCTAAAGATGCAAAGTATTTTTCGAGAGAAATTGGATATGTATACTAGTCGGCATCTGTGATGCCCGAAGTTTATAAAATAGATGCGAATTATTCATTTAATTACATCTGTTGACAAATTAGGTGGAGGAACAACTGCTTATATACAATTTTCTTAATTTCAGGTGAGGCTATTTGTGAAATGAAAAATAATAGTTTAAAATTATAATAATGGTAGAAAAATCAATAAGTATTTTATGAAAATCCTCCACTACATACCTGGTCTTGATCGTACTTCAGGAGGAACAACAGCCTATATACAGTTGCTTGGTAATGCATTAGGAAAGTTAGTGGAGCTTCATATCGTATCGCATGTTTCGAAAAATGTGGTAGAAATACCGAATTGTACTATCCATTTTATTTCGTTATCGTTATTTGGAAGCATGAAGAAAGAATGGTTGAAGTTATTAGAAGATATTCAGCCGGATATTGTGCATGTTAATTGCTGTTGGATGCCACAATGTGCTTTTACGCAAAAATGGGCGCAGGCTAAAGGATATAAAGTTGTATTGACACCTCATGGTATGTTAGAACCGTGGATAATGGCCCGTAATTATTGGATGCGTAAGCTTCCGGCATTGTTGCTTTATCAAAAAGCATCTGTGCGAAAAGCCGATATGCTTCATGCGACAGCTGATTCAGAAAAAGTAAATTTACTAAAGTTGGGTTACAATAAGGATATAACTGTGATTCCTAATGGGATTGAAACAGATAAAATAGCACTGAAAACAAATTGGAATCCAACAAAAACCATATTGTTTCTTTCCCGGGTACATGTTAAAAAGGGAATAGAACTGTTGATGGAAGCTGTAGCCGTGTTGAAAGAACAAATGGTTAGTTATACTGTGATTATAGCAGGAGAAGGAGATGATGCTTATATTCAACAATTAAAGCAAAAAGCAGGAGAACTGGGTGTAAGCACCATAGTACAATTTACAGGAGGCGTATATGGAGAACAAAAACGGAAATTATTTCAGGAAGCAGATTTTTTTGTATTACCTACTTACAGCGAAAACTTCGGTATTGTAGTAGCTGAAGCTCTGGCTTCGGGTACACCTGTAATTACTACCACTGGTACACCCTGGCAAGAATTGGGCACAGAAAAATGCGGTTGGTGGATTGAATTGTCAGTAGAAAATCTGGTAGAAGTGCTATCAGAGGCAATTAATAAAGACGCTCAGGAATATGAAGAAATGGGGCGGAGAGGCAGGAAGCTAGTGGAAGAAAAATATAATATTGAAGCAGTGGCAAACGAAATGAATAAATTATATAAAAGTATTCTATATCAATAATCCAGTTAATATGGAAAATTTAAGGGTAGACCTCTCAAAATACAGTTCAACGTTTGGAGCGAAAAATAAGATTAAACGATTGATTTGGAATGTTTTTTATATTATTTTATTTAGGCCCTTTTCAGACAACAAATTTAAAAATTGGAGAAACTTTATTCTCAAACTATTTGATGCAAAAATTGAAAAAGGAGCGATTATTTATGCATCCGTTAGAATTTGGGCTCCCTGGAATTTAGAAATTGGAGTAAATTCATGTTTAGGTCCTAAGGTTGATTGCTATAACCAAGGAAAGATATTAATTGGAAATAATACCGTAATATCACAAAAAAGCTATTTATGTGCATCAACTCATGATTACACACATCCTGAATTTCCATTGCTATGTAAACCAATAGTAATTGGTAGTCAGGTTTGGATTGCTGCCGATTCTTTTATTGGTCCCGGCGTTTGTATTGGTGAAGGGGCGGTTATTGGAGCTCGTTCGGCAGTATTTAAAGATGTGCAAAGTTGGACAGTTGTAGGTGGTAATCCGGCGGTGTTCATTAAGAAAAGAATAATTTTATGATTGATTTAACGATAATAATTTTAGTTTTTAACGAAGAAGCTCATATAGGTAGAGCTATTTCGAATGCTCTTAAACTTACCAATAAAATTGTAGTTGTTGATTCAGATTCAACTGATAAAACTGCAGAAATTGCAGAAAGTCTTGGTACCAGAGTTTATCAATATAAATGGACTAAAGACAGTACATGGTCAAAAAAAATGAATTGGTCAATTGCAAATGTCGATATTTCTACGAATTGGTTTATGCGTCTGGATGCTGATGAATATATGACAGAAAATTTTATCTTTAAAATTAAAAATTTATTTTCGAATATAGATAATGAGATAAGTGCAATAAGTGTAAACAGACGCGAATATTTTATGGGGCGTTGGATGAAACATGGTGGTGTTTATCCAAAATCAATGATTCGCATAATTAAAAAGGGAAAAGCTGTTTATGAAAATAGACTATTAGATGAACACGTAGAAGTAAATGAAGGTGTAATTCTAAACTTGAATATTGATATATGCGATGACAGAAATATATCTTTAACAGAGTGGACGTTAAAACATAATGGTTACTCAGAATTGGAAGCGATGATGCTTCTGGACAAGGAATTGAATATTATTCAAACTAAGGATAATTCATCAAAATTAGATGAATACACAACAAATAAAAGGAAAAAGAAAGATTTATATTCTAAATTTCCATTATTTTGGAGAGTATGGTTCCTTTTTATATATAGATTTTTTTTCAAGATGGCTTTCTTGGATGGGAAAGAGGGTTTCCTTTATAGTTTTTTACAATGTTTGTGGTATAGGACATTAGCTGATGCTAAAATATGGGAGCTAAAACGGAAGTTTGGAGGTGATAAAGAAAAGATGGTTGTGTTTCTGAGGAAAAAGTATGGAGTCAGTTGAGATAGATAGTCGACAATTAAAACTGCAATTAAAGTGTGCTAAGTCTGACTTATCACAATATTGTACATTATTATGGTGGATGGCGCTTAGATTGATGGCACTTAGCATGTAGTTGAAACATATATAGATAAAAAATATAAATACATTTTCGAATGAAACCACTCCGTAATTTAGGATTTCGAAATATCATTGAGATATTTTAGAAACAACCAGATAAAAAAATTGAATGATTGGCCAGTATACATTACTCGCTCTTACCTTCAATTTATGATGTAAACTAAATAGGAATAAAACAATTAATTAAAATTTAAAACAAAACTCTTTTTCAATGAATATAGCAATTGTTGGAACCGGTTATGTCGGTTTAGTTTCCGGAACATGTTTTTCTGAGATGGGAATAGATGTTACCCGTGTTGATGTTGATATCCAAAAGATAAAAAGTCTGAAAGAGGGTATTGTTCCTATTTATGAGCCGGGATTGGAAGATATGGTTTCGAGAAATGTAAAAGCAGAACGATTGCATTTTACAACCGATCTTACAGAAGTACTGAATGAGGTGGAAGTGATATTTAGTGCGGTGGGAACACCTCCAGATGAAGACGGAAGTGCAGATTTGAAATATGTATTGGAAGTAGCTCGTACTATTGGTCAGAATATGAATAAATATATATTGTTGGTGACTAAAAGTACAGTTCCTGTGGGTACAGCACAACTTGTAAAAAAAACTATACAAGAAGAGCAAGATAAAAGAGGAGTCAGCATAGACTTTGATGTGGCTTCGAATCCTGAATTTTTAAAGGAAGGAGATGCCATCAGTGATTTTATGAGTCCTGACAGAGTGGTGGTTGGAATTGAGAGTGAAAAAGCCAAAGAATTGATGACTAAACTATATCGTCCATTTTTATTGAATAACTTTCGGGTTATATTTATGGATATCGCTTCGGCTGAAATGACTAAATATGCAGCTAATGCTATGTTAGCAACCCGTATATCGTTTATGAATGACGTTGCCAATTTGTGTGAATTATTAGGAGCTGATGTCAATATGGTAAGAAAAGGAATTGGCACCGATCAGCGTATTGGAAGTAAATTTCTTTATCCGGGTTGTGGTTATGGAGGATCTTGTTTTCCGAAAGATGTAAAAGCTTTGATCCATACTGCTGATAAAGCAGGTTATGAAATGAAGGTACTGAAATCGGTAGAGGACGTAAACGCATATCAGAAAATGGTGCTGTTTCATAAACTAAACAAATACTTTGATGGAGACCTGAAAGGTCGTACTATTGCCATCTGGGGTTTATCTTTCAAACCGAATACAGATGATATGCGTGAAGCTCCGTCACTGGTTTTAATAGAACAGCTACTACTGGCAGGTGCATCAGTACGTGCTTATGATCCGGTAGCCATGCCTGAAGCTCAAAAAAGTATAGAAAGAAAGATGCTGGGATTACCCATTGCAGAAATAAGTTATGCACATGATATTTATGATGCCGTACTGGATGCCGATGCACTTTTATTAGTAACCGAATGGAAAGAATTCCGAATGCCAAGCTGGGGAGTAGTCAAAAAAACAATGCGAAACGCATTGGTGTTGGATGGACGAAATATTTACAATTCGATAGAACTAAAAGAGTTTGATATTCAGTACGAGCGAATAGGAGGTCAAACTGAAAGATAATGAGGATAAGTTTAATATATCAATGACCATTGTACAATAGTTGGTATTTCTATTGTAACTTTTGTCCTTAAATTGGTAAGATACGCTTAAACACACTTACAATATAAATCTCTGAATATAACTTTCCTGCTAATTAAATCTTATCAGTCATTGACTGTTGGTTCCGTAGATTATAATTCAACCAACATAATTTTGGGTGAAATTCACTCATCCCCAATCTTTCTGTTTAATTTATTATCACTAAAAGATCTGATTTCTTTTACAAAACTGTTTGTCCTAACTTCCAGCCGAATTATTGCTATCATTCCCGTCCACACGGATGCTCTCTTTCAAAGCCAACTTAACGGATTCTCCAATAGTATACCAAATTACTGATATTGATCAGGCTATCCTATTTAACTATGAAAATTTCAATTATTACAGTTGTTTATAATAATCAGGCCTATATAGCCGATTGTCTTCGTTCCGTCCAAAGCCAAACCTATCCGCAGGTAGAGCATATTGTCATAGACGGTGGCTCTACGGATGGTACACAAAAGAAAATAGAGACATTCAAACAGGGGTTGGCTTATTATAAATCGGAAAAAGATAAGGGATTATACGACGGTCTGAATAAGGGCATCCAACAAGCAACAGGCGATATTATTGGCATTCTGCATTCCGACGACCTTTTTTATGAACCGGATACACTACAAAAGATCGTAAAAAGATTTCAAGAGACACATGCCGATATTGTATATGCAAAAGGCCAGTATGTAGAAAAAGCAAATCCGGAGATTGTAAAGCGAATCTATCCTGCCAAGCAATTTAGCAAACACGACATTCCTTTTGGTTGGGTTCCTTTGCATACAACTATCTACGTCCGGAAAGAAGTATTTGAAAAATATGGTTTGTATAAAACATCGTATAGAATAGCAAGTGATTATTAGATCTCTTTACGCTGGTTTGTAAATGCTGCTATAAAAAAAGTGTATCTAAATGAATGGGTTGTAAAAATGCGTTTGGGAGGCAAAAGTACAACTGCCAGTTTGCAAAAGAAAAAATCTGCAGAAGACCTGGAAATAATTCAACACTACAGACTGTATGGATACTTTACGCTGATGTGCAAAATATCCCGAAAAATACCACAGTATATTTTACCACTTTTGAAGAAATATTAAAAAAAATTCTTATCAATAACTTCCAACTTTAAAAATCAATTAATACCTTGAATTTATAATGAGAATATAAATGATTAAATCACAAATAAATAGCAAGATGAAAAGGACAATACTTGATAATAATTCTGATCGAAAGGCTCCGTTATATAAATCGCTAAAGAGACATATAACATTCTTTTTTAAATATCTAACAATAAGAAAATGTGTAAATATTATTTTGGCACTTATTGAATTTAAATTAAAAATAAGCATAAGTAAAAGTTTCCCAATATATATTCGATTTGAAGTCAGTTCTATATGTAATCTGAGATGTTCTGGATGTTTACTCGGAGGTGCTGAAAATTATAGTATTGAAAGAAAGAAAAATAAAATAACATCATTAGATGACTTTAAAATAGCAATTAAAGATTTTCTCCCATATCTTTTGAAAATTAATCTATATGATGAAGGTGAACCTTTCTTAAATAAGGATGTAACCAAAATAGTTAACTTTTTAAATGAAAATAAGGTAGCAACCTGCATTAGTTCTAATTTTTCATTAAAATTTAGTAATAAAGACTTGATTGATATAGTAGATTCTAAACTAGATCATTTAATTATAGCTGTAGATGGCATTGATCCAGAAACTTATTCTCAATATAGGATTGGAGGAGATTTTAATTTAGTGATAAATAACATACAAAGATTAACTACATTGATAAAACAAAGAAATTCACAATTGAAAGTTGAATTTCAATACTTAGAATTCAAAAACACAATAATTGATAAAAAAGCAGTAGAAAAATTAGCAGAATCTCTTGGTGTATGGAAATTTACAATAATTCAAAATTGTAATAGAACAGGCTGGGAAGCATCTTTTTTTAAAGGCCATCCTGAAGATAGAAAAAAACTAGGCTGCTATTATATATGGCTCTCAGGCTCAATAATATCAAATGGAAGTTATTTTGCTTGTGATTTTGGTGAGGATTTTGGAATGGAAAGTATAGGATTTGCAAAAAATCTCAAAAAGGATAAATTGAGAAATCATAAGAGTATAGTCAATTTACGCAAATCCTTTACCAGAAAAGGAGAGCTGTCTGAAATTTGTAATAAGTGTCCACAATTTGCAAAAAAGAATCAAAAAATAAATTTGGAAGAACAAAATATACCAGTAGAATTGTAGGATTTTTATGTAACTAAAGTTGAATAAAAAAGTTTCACTTCAAAATAGAAAAATGATTTTGAGAAATATATACACCGTTATCATGGCCGGAGGGATAGGATCCCGCTTTTGGCCACAAAGTACACCGGCTAAGCCCAAGCAGTTTTTAGATATTTTGCAAATGGGAGCCACTATGATTCAGCAAACCGTAGAACGGGTGAGTGCATTTTGTCCGGTAGAGCGTATCTATGTGGTTACTGCTAAAGCATACTTGCCGTTGGTACTGGAACAGGTTCCCGGCTTAAAAGAGGAACAAGTATTGGGAGAACCCTGCATGCGCAATACAGCACCCTGCATAGCCTATGCAGTTTGGAAGATTCGTCAGATTGATCCCGAAGGTTGTATTCTGGTATTACCTAGCGATAGTTTTATTCCCGATACTGAAAATTTTGTACAGAATATGCAATTGGGACTGGATTATGTAGCCACTCATCCGGTGATTATGACGCTGGGCATCCAGCCCACAGGACCGGAAACCGGATATGGCTATATAGAAGCAGATCGTTCGGTAAAGTTGGAAGAACCCTTGGTTTATCCGGTTCGTTCGTTTCGTGAAAAACCCGGGTTAGAGCGTGCACAGGAATACCTGGCTCAGGGAGGTTTTTACTGGAATGCCGGTATTTTTATGGCATCGGTCGGCACTTTCGAACAAGCTTTTCGTGATCATTTACCACAAATAGCACAACAATTTGAGAAAGGAACAGGTGTTTATTACACTGAAGACGAGCAGGATTTTATTGACAGATTATATCCTGCCTGCGAGAATATCTCGGTAGATTATGGCATTATGGAAAAAGCTTCGAATATTGTAGTGCAAGAAGCCAGCTTTGGCTGGTCGGATCTGGGAGCCTGGAATGCACTGCATGAACTTCAGACCAAAGACAGCTGGGGAAATACTTCATTTGAACCCGCATCCGGGAACAGAAAAGTGGTGTACGAAGAGGTGAGTGACTGTCTGGTATCTCTGCCTGAATTTACAGAAGCCGTCATACAGGGTGTACGCGGTTTGATTATCGTCCAATCGGAAAACCGCTTACTTATTTGTAGGAAGGAGAATGAACAGGAGATAAAACAATATGTATCACAACTAAAATAAAATTGATAATTCATGTTTTAATAAATTATGCGAATCAGGAATTACAAACATACATATCCTTTTTATAATGAGTTATTTCCCGTAGGGAATACATATCAATAGAAGATGAAAACAGATACAACCAATTCTCCGTAGAGGATAAACCTGGAAAAATGTAAATGTCCTACGGACAATAAACATACATCTCTCTTTATTCTATGGATATGTAAGTCCTACGGACTATTTTCAACTCCAGATTCGCATAAATTATTGTCCACAACATTCCTTATTCAATATTGTGAAGCATGTATTTTCAGGAGCTTTCGCGGATAATCTTTTTAATAAACATTTTAGACAAAATAAGAATAACCAAAAACAAAAAAATATGGGAAAAATAGCGTTGATTTCCGGAATTACCGGACAGGATGGATCGTTTCTGGCTGAGTTTTTAATTGATAAGGGGTACGAAGTACATGGAATTATGCGACGGTCATCGTCATTTAATACGGGTCGTATCGAACATTTATATCTGGATGAGTGGGTGCGCGATATGAAGCGGAATAGATTGGTTAACCTGCACTACGGCGATATGACTGACAGTAGTTCATTAATACGCATTATTAAACAAGTACGTCCCGACGAAATTTATAACCTGGCTGCACAGAGCCATGTAAAGGTATCGTTTGATGTGCCGGAATATACGGCGGAAGCCGATGCAGTGGGTACACTTCGCATGCTGGAAGCAGTACGTATCCTTGGGATGGAAGAAAAAACCCGGATCTATCAGGCTTCTACTTCAGAGTTGTATGGATTGGTACAAGAAGTGCCACAAAAGGAAACCACGCCTTTTTATCCACGCTCTCCTTATGGTGTAGCCAAGCAATACGGTTTCTGGATTACCAAAAACTACCGTGAAAGCTATGGTATGTATGCTGTAAACGGTATTCTGTTTAATCATGAAAGTGAACGTCGCGGTGAAACTTTTGTAACCCGCAAGATAACCTTAGCAGTTGCCCGTATCGTTCAGGGTTTTCAGGATAAGTTGTATCTGGGAAATCTGGATTCGTTGCGCGACTGGGGATATGCAAAGGATTATGTAGAATGTATGTGGCTGATTCTGCAACATAAAACTCCGGAGGATTTTGTAATTGCTACCGGTGAATATCACACTGTACGTGAGTTTGCTACACTGGCTTTTAAAGAGGTCGGTATTGAGCTTCGTTGGGAAGGTCGGGGAGTAAATGAAAAAGGAATTGATATTGCCAGCGGTAATGTACTGGTAGAGGTAGATCCGAAATACTTCCGTCCGGCTGAAGTGGAACAACTGTTGGGAGATCCTACCAAGGCGAAAACCCTGTTGGGCTGGAATCCAACTCAAACCTCTTTTCCTGAACTGGTACGGATTATGGTAGAGCACGATTTGAAGTATGTAAAAAAACTACATTCTTAATTACTTTGTCAGCTATGAATAAAGATGCAAAGATTTATATAGCAGGGCATCGCGGATTAGTGGGCTCCGCTATCTGGAACAATCTGCTACAAAAAGGCTATACGAATTTGATTGGTAGAAATCATAAGGAACTGGACTTGCTTGATGGGAGTGAAGTGCGTGCTTTTTTTGATGCGGAACAACCTGAATATGTGATACTGGCTGCTGCACATGTGGGTGGTATTATGGCCAATAGCGTGTATCGTGCTGATTTTATTTATAAGAATCTGCAAATACAGCAAAACGTAATTGGAGAGAGTTTCCGTCACGAAGTAAAGAAGTTGCTTTTTCTGGGTAGTACCTGTATTTATCCTCGGGAAGCTACTCAACCCATCAAAGAAACAGAATTACTCACCGGACCGCTGGAATATACCAATGAGCCGTATGCAATAGCCAAAATTGCAGGACTGAAGATGTGCGAAAGTTATAACCTGCAATATGGCACAAATTACATTGCTGTGATGCCTACTAATTTGTACGGTCCGCGTGATAATTTTGATTTGGAACGAAGCCACGTATTACCCGCTATGATTCGAAAGATTCATTTGGGAAAATACCTGTACGAAGAGAATTTTGAAGCTATACGTAAAGACTTGAATAAACGCCCGGTGGAAAACATCAGTGGAGGCGATAGTCAGGAGACTATTACTAATATTCTTTTCAAGTATGGTATTACCAACAAAAAGGTCGAATTATGGGGCACGGGAACTCCGCTTCGGGAATTTTTGTGGAGTGAAGAAATGGCTGATGCCAGTATTTTTATTATGGAAAATGTCGATTTCAAGGATACCTATCAATCAGGGAGTAAAGAGATTCGTAACTGTCATATCAATATTGGCACCGGTAAAGAGATCAGCATTCGTCGTTTGGCTGAGTTGATTGTAGAAACCGTAGGTTATCAGGGTGAATTGTATTTTAATAGCAATAAACCCGATGGTACCATGCGAAAACTGACTGATGTTAGCAAATTGCATGATTTGGGTTGGCATCATCAAATTGAAATAGAAGAGGGTGTGAAGCAAATGTATGCCTGGTACCTGAACGAATCAACTATAAGCTTTTGATTTTTTTTCCCTGATCGAAAATTAAAAGATCGATTGGATTGATCAAGTAAGCAATGATATTTAACGATTTGTTCTTCGAAAGCAAAAATAGAGATGAACGGTCTTGTAACTCGTAACTATTAATGTGTGACCACTTATAATTCAATATATGGATAATAAATTGAAATCAACTTTTGTCCAAATCTACTCTTTTCTAAATTTTCTAAAGATTAAGAGCTTTTTGTGGCCATTTATCAATAGCACTCTATTTCGGCTTTTCCCAACCTGGCTAAGATGGCCGAGAATTCTACTTTTGCGAACTTTTGGAGCAAAAGTGGCTAATACAGCCCGGATCAGCCGGACAGTTACAATTTACCAGCCATGGAATTTTGAGATAGGTCATTCATCAAAACTGGATGCCCATACATGCGCTTATTGCGATGACAAAATTAAAATTGGGGAAAAATGCCGTATTGGCAGGAAGGTAAATCTAATAACAAGAAGCCAGGATGATGATATCTCTAATCAAACAACAGCTCCCATAGTTGTAGGTGATGGTTGTTGGATTGCCACCGGCTCTTGTATCAGGTTGGGAGTAATTCTGGGACATTATACAACAGTAGGTGCCAAATCAGTAGTTGTGGAAAATACAGAGCCTTTTTCAATAGTGGCCGGAAATCCGGCTAAAGTGATAAAAAAAGCAATCATTGAATGTGGTGATTCAAACAATTCCGCTATACGTTTTGACTGATCAAAACAACAATCTGGTTATCTATTGAAAATTATTTTTTTATTCCTTAATGAACATGCTTTTCTGCTAATCAATCCGGTATGCATTGATCGGACTTACCCTATCTTGTGGATTATGATCTGTTGAAATATAAAAACAACATTTTTTGTTTGAAATAAAGTGAGTAAGTCCCAAGAGTATTTAATGATTTGTTTTTTAT
>JAATGT010000324.1 GCA_015654525.1 Bacteroidales bacterium | reverse complement strand
TTGCTTTATCGCGTACGTCGAGCACAAGGGATGATGTATCCTGTTGATATTTAACTGCTCCTGATATGGCAGTATTTAATAAATTGTTCGCCGTCTCTTTGTCATAGACATCTAAATTCTCGCGAGCCGTTGTGGCGTCACTCACATCGGACAGGTTATTAACATCTAATAATGGATTACCAGGCATGATTTACCCCTACTTGATCAATCATTCGAAATCAAACGATATTCTCATTTGAGGTTGATGTGACTTAGTTGGGAGAAAATCAGATAATGTCCTAGTGAGAGGGTTTAAAAGGTCAAGATAGGCCCAAACGTCTGCAGTGAAAGGAACCTAAGGAAATTAACTTATCTTACCAATAGAGCTAAATTCTTCACTATTTCAAAATATTATGTTTATCCGTCGATTCAACACTTCACAAATCCTACCTAAAAGCATAACCTGTAATTATATACAGTAGTTTGTATGTGACTCCAAAGCAAAACCTCTTATCAAGAGAGTTTTGCCCCTCCCATATCATCATGAGGTAGGCTATGACTATTCCTAACATAGTGGTATCCGCACCATCTCAGCTTTTCACCTTACCCAATTCCTTTGCTGCGATAGCAGGCGGTTCGATTTACATCGGCCAAATCAATACCGATCCGACGGTGGCCGCTAATCAGATACAGGTTTATGTTGAAAATGCTGATGGCACTTATACTGCGGTGTCTCAACCGATAAGTATCAATGCTGGCGGCTATCCGGTTCATGCTGGTCAGATAGCAAAATTTGTAACAGTGGAAGGGCAGTCAATGACTATTCTTGATGCTGGTGGAGTGCAGCAATTTTACTTTCCGAACTTGCTGAAATATGACCCAGATCAGACCGGCAAACGACTTGGTGTCACCAGCGTGGAAGCGTTGAGGGTAGTTAATGGTGAGCCGGGCAGCATTGCTATCCTCAATGGTTATTACGAAGGTGAGAATGTTGGCGGTGGTATTTTGATGTGGATTAACAATATCACATGGCATGATGACGGCGGGATATTTTTTCGTGTAAATTCTACTGGTGGCTGGGTCAGGGCAGTAGAAGATGAAATCCATGCAGAATGGTTTGGTGTTACTGGCGATGGTGCCGACCATAGTAGCAATGTGAACTCAGCGATTGATTACATCAAATATGCTGGCGGGATTTTATCGTTCCCAAAAGGGGAAGTTAATTTCGGATTACTTCGCAAGACGATCACTTGGGATGCTAATCTGAAACCATTTACTTTGCGCGGGTATGGTACGAAAATTACCGCTGACAATATCGATCCCCCTGAACGCGGAACAGCGAACTGGAGCAGCGAAGGTTATTTCCTGGCTTTTATGGGTGCCAGCTCCACAAACTATTTTCCACAAGTAATAATCGAAGGCATTGACTTCGATTATAGCCGTCAAAGGAATAAAGGAGGTACTGACTTAGCTACCTTAGACGTATGTCATCCGACCCCTTATTCCAAAGGAATTACTTGGATTTATTTCATATATGCAATTCGCCCGACGATACGTAATGGCACATTTTCAAATATTTACGGCAATGGCATCTACATTCGTCAGTCGTACTGTCCGTTAACTGAAAATCTTCAATTTAATACCGTCTCGGCGAATGAAATACTATCTAGGACCGGTGATATGTCTTTGGATTCTGATGGAGGCTGTATATTCTATTGGGGTTGCTTTGGTGGAGTCATGAGTAATAATGCCGCCAACAATCCTAGAGTTTATGAAGTCCATGTATTATCAACTGATAACGGTACTGACATGTATGGTGTGCCATGCGGTTATATAGGTATGTGGGCAGAATATCGGATGACCGTAGGCAGCACACCGCCACCACTTATAGATTGGATGACGTCAAGCGATGATATTAATGTGGTAGATCAGACACAGCGAAATGTATCAATTCAAAATTGCACAGTGCGCGGCTATGTTATGGGCTTCAAGGTAGAATCAGCATCGGATGCCGTGATTACAAACTGTGTCGCGGTAGAATGTTATATCCCTTTCTGTTTATCTGGGGTAAGGGGGACAATAAAGGATTGCTATGGAAACATGCTACGTCTTGGCTCAGTACTTGCCCCGCAGGGTGGGCTCGAAACTGTTCGGTCTATATTTACTATAGCAGATTTCACTGGGATGGTAGTTGGCGAACGTGATTACAACGTGGGTAACACTATAGAAAACTGCCAGGGTTTAAGTCAGCGCAGCCCATTTTTTGGTAATAGTCGTAGCGGTTTGCGTGTTACCAACTGTCTTTTTATTCGTAAAGCGGGGGCAAACTATCAATGTCTATGGTATTCGCGAAATTCTGTAACTACAAACATGGTTATTTCTAGCAATACTTTTATTATAGACGCTGATGCTGGGATTGGGGAAAGCACAATAGGACAAATCACAGGATTTACTTTCGAAAATAATACGATAACAAATAAATCAAACACTCAAGTATTAATCAGGTCAACCTCCGCTCTTGGTGGACAACATAAATTTGTAAATAATAATTTTTACGGCGGCCTTAAGTTACAAAATAGCGTCTGCACAATGCAATCCATAGGTAATCACTGGTTTTTATCTTCCAATAATGATACCGGGGGGATTCTGGGTATAGGGTATGAAAGCTTTATATCTGAGAATGATACTTTCGAAGTATACTCTGCTGCCTCGGCTTATCCCGTGACTATAAACGGCAGTCATTCCGTTATGAAAAATTCTAAATTTATCATAACTGATAATGGATCAAAGATTGTACCAGCGCTAATTACTACTTCAAGTGTTGTTAACCAAAAATATTCAGATGTCCGCTGGTACGGTAATACCAAAAATACGGCACTGGTGCGTGTGTCTGGTGCCAACTCAATGTCCTTCGAATCAAATAGGACGGACAGCGCTAGCGCAGCATTAATCTATGTCACTGGAGGATTAACAGGGCCAATGTACCAAGACAAAAATATTGTGGGTACTCTTTATGCAGGTAGTGTACCTGTGACTGACCCTAATTCTTTAGCTAATGCTACTGGGTGGGCAATAACACCGTACCCAGGGTTACGGGTTTTTTATACAATGCCATTAAGCGGTAATCGTGAGGGGATAATTTTTACTACTAATCTCGGATGGCGTGAATTCGGCAGTATTTTATAAAAACATAGCCCCTGCGGGGGCTTTATTTTCAATCCTACCCACGCAGTGCCGATGTGATGACGCTCGCTATTTATGTGATAAAAACATCTTTGGCCAGTTCATGAGCCAATTGTTTATATCTTCATAAATATTCACCGCCGCCCGTTCCGCCCTGGCTTCTATATCAGCTGGCGCCGGCGGTGCGGCTTATACTTTCTAGCCATCTGGCAATTCAGCTTTCGCGCCCGCCTTGGTGAGAAAAAATGCCGCATGATTACCTTGGCGCATAACTAATGCCACCGACTTAGCCGCTAGTGATCCTACCCAGCAATAACGGACACAGCCCTAAGCGAGATTTTTTCGTTCATATTGTTCCGGGTTTAGCCAACCATTCGCACTGTGCCGACGGTAGCGGTTATAGTCAATTTCAATGTAACTGAACACAGCGTCTTTTATTTTCGCTCTGCTGGCAAAATATTCTCCGTGGATCGGCTCAAACTTCAAGCTATGGAAAAACTTTCAGCACAAGCGTTATCATAACAGCAACCTTTGGCGCTCATACTTGGCTTTAACTTTTTGTCTTTCAATATATTACTGTAATATTGTGAACAACCCTGGCTGCCTCGGTCAATGTGTACGATGATACCACGAGGTTTTTTTCTTCTCTGTAACGCCTTTTTCAGTGCGTCGCAGGCCAGTTTAGCCGTCATCCGCTCCGACATAGACCAACCCACGACCGCACGTGAATAAAGATCTATTATAACAGCGAGATACAGCCAACCTTCTTCTGTCCAAAGTAGAGTAAGAGACAGGACGTAGTCGGACTATTTCCCTGTCTCTCCTCCCCGAACCGGTCGAGCACCTTTCAGCGCATCCGGCTCTCCGTTTAAACGCTGGCGAACGCCATTGCCACTTCGGTGAAACGCGATGTCCATGTGTTCCTGGGTTCCGACCTCAGATAGGGATTACCTCCTGGTAGACGCCATCGAAACAGCTTTTTGCCTTGCCCAGCCATCCGAAAGAGTATTTCGCCACTGAGTTTGCCGTTATTGGTTTTGCCAAATAAAACCCAGGTCTTACTTTGACCGGGCTTAGGGGCCTTACACCATTGGCGCATCAGGGGCTTGATACCTGATCGGTATTTATGGGCCAGCCAGTGGGCCAGTTTCCAGAACACAACACGGTCGATATTACTGAACACTTTGGCCTTAAAATCAACAAACTGATAAAAGTTTGCCCAACCTTTCAGCTTCCGGTTTATCACTTCGACCATATCGATTTTGCTTTCACTATAATGTCCTGATAGCAGTGCCGTCAGTGATGCTGCGAAGTTTCTAGCTTTGTCCCTAGGTATCGTCGTTACCACACGCATGTCACCATATCGGCTACGCTTGCGGATGATCCGATGGCC
>JAATGT010000152.1 GCA_015654525.1 Bacteroidales bacterium | reverse complement strand
TTTTTCGGAATAAAAGTAACTGAAGGACGAAAATTCACAATAGGTTCGGAAGCAGACATCAATACCTTTATTCTCAATAAAAAAGCGGTAGAGAAATTTGGTTGGAAGAATCCGTTGGAACGGAAAATTGATGGAGTCAATTTCAAGGGACAAATCATTGGCATAACTGATAATTTCAATTTCTCATCGCTCAAAGATGAAATTAAGCCCATGCTCTTTTGGTTGACTGATGGACGCAAAAATAATTTGCTATTGCGTATTAAGCCCGAAAACTTTGCAGAAACGAGAGAATATATCCAAAAAACAGCCTTGAAATTTGATGGTGAAAATCAAATTGAAATCAAATTTTTAGATGACACATTAAATAAATTGTACGAGAAGGAAGAGAGTATGCGGCTTTTCATTGAATTTATATCCATTTGGTGTATGCTACTGGCGGTTACAGGGCTTTTAGGACTTATCATTTTTCTTTATCGGGATCGTATTAAAGAAATAGGAATTCGGAAAGTAAATGGTGCCACAGTATCTGAAATAATGATTATGCTCAACAAAGATTTCGTGAAATGGGTAGTCATAGCCTATATAATCGCAGTACCTATTTCTTGGTATGCAATGCATAAATGGCTCGAAAACTTTGCTTACAAAACTGAACTTAGTTGGTGGATATTTGCTTTCGCCGGCATAATTGCGCTGGTCATTGCTCTGCTGACTGTAAGCTGGCAGAGTTGGCGGGCAGCAACAAATAATCCGGTAGAGTCATTAAGAAATGATTAGTTTTTAAATATCAAATAGCATTTACATTATAAGAAGTAGGTATTCATTTTTTCAAGAGAAATGTATGGAAATTATATATTCAACCAATATAAAGTATCTGTTTTTTATCATTCCAGTGATCTTATTCATTCATGAGATGGAAGAATGGAACATATACTATTATCACAAGAGAACATATAGCAATAGAATTCAAAATGAGACCATTTTAAGTGGTAGGTTGTGGCTAATATTCTTAAGTATGCTAGGTTTCATCTGGACAATGATTGTGTATTTCATCCCAGGCACTATTACCAGTTCAATCATTATGATGCTATTAATTGATTTTACTTTATTGAACTCAATAACACATTGGTCTGACTATAAAGACTAGGAAATATAATCCGGGATTTATCTTTGGGGGAATAATTGGGTTGGTAGCTTCCTTTTTTATAATTGGATTATTGGTTACCAGAGACGTATTGCCAATATGGTTAATCATAATTCTGATGTGCCTGATTATACCCGGATTGATTGATACGATTATTCGCAGTAAGAAAAACAAACTACCGAAGATGGTTGAATGGATCTTAGTATTCTCAGCAAGAATAGAGAAATTTCTTTCGGAATAATTGAAATATCCTATCTACTACTTCAACGGGATTATTGATTCTCTACGACACCTTAAACTATGTCTGAAAGGAATAAATAAACTGTAAAATTTAAATCAGGAAATTGATAAAAAAATGAAAAGAGCAATAGTAATTGGAGCAACATCCGGTATAGGAAAAGAGTTAGCTAAATTGTTGGCAGAAAATAATTATTTGGTAGGAATTACAGGAAGAAGAACAGAATTACTTAATAATTTAAAAAATGGAAAACCAAATGCTTTTATATCGAAAGCCTTTGATATCACTGATACGAAATCAACAATTGAGCATCTCGAAACATTGGTTGTTGAACTAGGAGGACTTGACCTACTAGTTATCAGCTCAGGTATGGGGGAGATAAATAAGGAGTTGGTTGTTGATATTGAAAAAATGACAATTGATTTAAATGTTGTTGGTTTTACAACTGTCTGCAATTGGGCTTTCAATTTTTTTGAAAAACAAAAGTACGGACATTTAACTGGCATAACATCTATAGCCGGTTTAAGGGGAAGCGGTATGGCTCCTGCATACAGTGCTACTAAATCGTTCCAGATAAAATACATGGAAAGTTTACGGTTAAAGGCTAAAGGAACGAAGTTACCCATATACGTTACAGATATTCGTCCGGGTTTCGTCGATACGGCAATGGCAAAAGGGGATGGTTTATTTTGGGTGGCAAGTCCACATAAAGCGGCACTTCAGATTTATAGAGCAATCGGGCGAAAGCGAGAAATTGCCTATGTTACAAAACGATGGAAGATGGTGGCTTTGATTTTTAAGCTGTTGTCACGATAATTTTTTACGATCATAATTACAAATAATATGCACTACGAATTTGTAAAAAGAATTATAGAAAAAGTGAAGACAGACTGTACAATAGTTGGGCTGGCTGCTGGTGGTTCCTGGATTGACAATCAGATTGATGAATTTTCGGATATTGATTTAGTTATGGTCACAGAACAAATAGTTTCGAATAGTTTTGATAAAATGTA
>JAATGT010000038.1 GCA_015654525.1 Bacteroidales bacterium | reverse complement strand
TGGATATTGAATCCATCCAATGGCTCGAAGACTTTTTGATCAGCTCGGCCAAAGCGGTGGTGGTTATTTCGCACGACCGTGTTTTTGTCGACAATATTACCACCCGCACCATTGAACTTACGATGGGACGCATCTATGATTACAAAGCCAAATATTCCCATTACTTGGAACTACGCAAAGAGCGTCGCGAACAACAACAAAGACAGTACGAGGGACAGCAGAAAATGATTGCCGACACCACAGAGTTTATCGACCGCTTTAAAAACACGTATTCCAAAACAAATCAGGTACAGTCGCGGGTAAAGATGCTCGAAAAACTGGATTTGATTGCCGTGGACGAAGAAGATTCTTCAGCATTACGACTTCGCTTTCCTCCCTCGCCCCGCTCAGGCAACTATCCGGTAACTGCCGAAAATATCGGAAAAAGTTATGGGAATAAATGCATTTTTACCAATGCCAACTTTATGATAGAGCGCGGCGAAAAGATAGCTTTTGTGGGGAAAAACGGTGAGGGAAAATCTACGCTGGTAAAATGTATTATGGGAGAGATTGAGCACCTGGGTAAACTTACACTGGGACACAATGTAAAGATTGGGTATTTTGCCCAGAATCAGGCTTCCTTACTAAACGAAGAGTTGTCGGTTTTCCAAACCATCGACGACGTAGCGGTGGGCGATATTCGTACGCGCATAAAAGACCTGTTGGGAGCTTTTATGTTTGGCGGCGACAGCTCGCTGAAAAAAGTAAAAGTCCTTTCGGGAGGTGAACGTCAGCGACTGGCTATGATAAAACTGCTGTTGGAACCGGTCAACCTCTTAATCCTGGATGAGCCGACCAATCACCTCGACCTGAAAACAAAAGATATTCTGAAACAAGCGTTGATTGATTTCGACGGAACACTGATCGTTGTCTCGCATGACCGTGACTTTCTGGATAAACTAGTCACCAAGGTGTATGAATTCGGCAATCAGAAAGTAACCGAACACCTCGAAGACATCTATGGATTCCTGGCTAAGAAAAAACTTCAAAACCTGAGGGAGATAGAAAGAAAAGCTATTTAGGATTTGCAAAGAGATGAACGATATACGATTGACGATATACGATTGAATTAAGCGCAACGCGCCAATTCGTTTTATATTGGAGGACAATTAAGATATAGAGGAGTTACAGGTTCAGCACCGCCCGCAGGGCTTTGTATCCGGCAGGACTGGCTTTAATCTGTTGTCCGGTTTTGAGTGTTAGCAGTTGACTTTGTTTTTCGTACAGCTCTATGCGCGAAATCATTTCTACATTTACAATGACCGACCGATGCACCCGCACAAACTGATTATCGGGCAAATGCTCTTCGAAGTATTTCATGGTTTGCTCTTTCAGAAATTTTGCCTGTTCGGTAAATATCTGAACATAATCACCGTCGGCCTGCAGGTAAATGATCTCGGGTACCATCACCACATGAATCTTTGATCCCGACTTCACCGCAACACGTTCCAGCAATTCGGTTTCAGCTACTTTTTTCGGTTTTGCATCTTCCGATACTTCAACCGGAGCCGGAATATCAGTGTCTTCTTCCTCTATGGGAAGCTGAAACCTGAACCGATGAATTATAAGTAAATAAATCAACAGCCCGATAAAAGCGCGAATGGGAAGTACAGGTACAAATTTCAGAGCCAGATCGGGACTATAAATCAGGTAAAACAAACCATAACCGGCACCAAGCCAAATCGTGATGGTAAGCAGTGCTAATCCGATATAATTTATCATCCGTTGGTACAGCGTCAGCACAGCATAATTACCATATTCTATCACACTCCAAAGCAATAGACCCAGAATAGCAAAAATAATAGCATGCACAAAACCATCCAGAAAAATCATTTCCAGCGGAAGCGTCACAAGTGAACACAAAACCACCGACTGCAGCAGGGCGTATGCTACCCACAACAGGATGTACCAGATAATTTTTGTTGTATTTTCTAAGAATGGCTGAAGCATCTTTTTCAGTAAACAGTAAACAGTTAGTTGTGAATAGTTTTTATTTAAACAAATAAATCAAAGGTAAGAGTTATCCCCTTCCGCAAAGCCATTTCTTACTCCCTGCCTCTTACTTCTTACCTCTATATGTTAGTTTCTCAATTCTCCTCCACCAAAAACACATGCTCCGGTGATGATCAACTTGCGGGTAGTGTCAAGTGGTTCCTTGGGCATTCTGTTATCCTGAAAACCTCCGAAAACTGCATCCAGATGTGTCTCCACATACCAGTCCACCGGCACATAAATAGTAATTCCGCCAAATACAGCATTTACTTCCAGCACTGTTTCACCTTCCTGCAGTGTAGTTCTACGCAAATCGAGTGTAATACCGCCAAAAACAGCATTCAGATCCCCCCCTTTAAATTCAGGGTCGAGTACAATATGTTCACCGTTGGCAAACACACTGTTTTTAGAAAAACCATCGGAAGAAGTAGCCCATTTAGCGTTGTGATGCCGATAGTTCCGATATTCATGATAACGGTGATGGTGATGATGTCCGCTGCAATGACTCCAGTCCCCAAATCCCCACTTAGGTCCTAAAAAGCGACCGATAATAAGAAGTAGTCCGGCAGCAATCAATAATAGTGGCCAGTAAATATGGGTAAAGTCGGCATTCAAACCCGGAAAGCAGGTTGGACAAGCCTCTACAAACCGTGGAATAATAAAGAAAACTCCTATTAAAACCAACACTACCCCCGAAACAACATGACGCTTTGCGAAATTAAAAAGACCAATGACAATCAATAACATCGGCCACGACAGTATTACTGTTTTCAGTTGCGGCGGGATCAATCCAAAATTAATTACAAGGAACACAACCCCTATCAACATAAGTATTAGTCCAAAGCCAAGTCCTTTTGTATAGCCTGAACGATACGAGCTTTTAACTTCATTATCCATAATAATTTGTTTTAAAATTTATGATGCAAAGATACACGTACAAATATGTACGAAACAAGTAGAAATCGACAAACAAGGCCTAATCTCCCGACGAAAGTATGGAAATATGGCTGTAAAACCCCTTTAGAACCTAAAAAAAGGCCGGAAAATATTCGGGAAAAAGCTAAGTGTTTATCTGTTTTTCAATAAATCGCGAATTTCGGTCAGTAATAACTCTTCTTTGGTCGGTTCGAAAATAGCAGGTGCTGCGGCTTCCTCTTTTTTTCTCGACAGGGAGTTCATTCCTTTTACAAACAAAAATATACAAAAAGCAACAATAAGGAAATCAAAAGTTACTTGCAGAAAATTTCCATAATTCAGGGTAACTGCGGCCTTTTTCACTCCATTGACAATAACGGGAGCTTTCATTTCCCATTTTAGGTCGGTAAAATTCACTCCGCCAACCAACAAACCAACTGGCGGCATAATAATATCGGCAACCAATGAAGCAATAATTTTTCCAAAAGCACCACCAATGATTACTCCTACTGCCAGGTCTATAACATTGCCACGCATAGCAAAATCTTTAAATTCTTTAAGTAAACCCATAAGATTAAATAATTTGATAATTGATAATTTGAAAGTTAGAATCACAAAAATAGCAAAAAGTATCCGGAACACAAATTTCCGGATCAACTGTCACTTACAATTTAATTATAAGAGCACACAATAATTTACTATTACAAACGGATTAGAGATTAAAATCGATCATTTGAAATCGCCTGTTCGCTAACATTATACTATTATATGAATATAAACTCTTTCATATTTGATAAAAAAAGACTACTTTTGCGCTCAAATTATCAAACTATAAAATTAATGAATATGGTAAATTACAAAGAACTTGGATTGGTCAACACCAAAGACTTATTCAAAAAAGCTATCGAAGGCAAGTACGCAATTCCTGCTTTCAATTTCAATAACATGGAACAAATGCAAGCTATTATTTCTGCTTGCGTTGAAACAAAATCACCTGTAATTTTGCAAGTTTCAAGCGGTGCACGTAAATATGCAAACCAAACTTTGCTTCGTTACATGGCTCAGGGAGCTGTAGAATATGCTAAAGAATTAGGACAAAACATTCCGGTTGTTTTACACCTTGATCATGGTGATAGCTTCGAACTTTGTAAAAGCTGTATTGAAACCGGTTTCTCTTCTGTTATGATCGACGGTTCGCACTTACCTTACGAAGAAAACATTGCATTGACAAAAAAAGTAGTTGAATATGCTCACGCTAACGGCGTAAGCGTTGAAGGCGAACTAGGTGTATTGGCAGGTGTTGAAGATGACGTTGTTGCTGAACACCACACATACACTCAACCAGAAGAAGTTGTTGATTTCGTTACCCGCACCGGTGTTGACTCATTAGCAATTTCTATCGGAACTTCACACGGAGCTAATAAATTTACTCCAGCTCAATGTACCCGTGACGAAAATGGTATCCTTATCCCACCTCCATTGCGTTTTGATATTTTGGAAGAAATTGAAAAACAAATTCCTGGTTTTCCTATTGTACTCCATGGTTCTTCTTCTGTTCCACAAGAATATGTTGCTACAATCAATAAATACGGTGGTGCATTAAAAGATTCAATCGGTATTCCTGAAGACCAATTGCGTCGTGCAGCAGCTTCTGCAGTATGTAAAATCAACATTGACTCTGACGGTCGTTTGGCAATGACTGCTGCAGTTCGCGAAGTTATGGCTACTAAACCTGGTGAATTCGATCCACGTAAATACTTAGGACCAGCTCGCGATGAATTGAAGAAACTATATGCTCACAAAACTGTAAACGTCTTGGGTAGTGTAGGGAAAGCTTGATTAGCTGATAATTGACAAATAGTGAATAAAAAAAAGGTCCTTCTTTAATAAGAAGGACCTTTTTTCTTTTTATACAATTTTGTTTAGAGATAGTTCCAAACTATCAAATTGTCTATTAATTAAATACTGTTTATAGCATTCAAATCTTCAAAAGCAATTTTCAAACGAGCGATCTCAGCTTCTTCGCCTTTACGTAACCAAACGCGAGGATCGCAGAATTTTTTATTGGGTTTTTCAGGTCCTTCTGGATTCCCAATCTGACCTTGAAGATAATCATGATTTTTAGCTTCGAAGCCACGAACACCATCCCAAAATGCCCATTGGGTATCGGTATCGATATTCATTTTTACCACACCATAGCTGATTGCTTCGCGAATTTCAGCATGAGTTGAGCCTGAACCACCGTGGAATACAAAGTTTACAGGATGAGCATCGGCCAATCCTAATTTTTCTTTGATATAATCCTGAGAGTTTTTAAGGATAATAGGCATCAGTTTCACATTACCCTGTTTGTAAACACCGTGTACATTACCAAATGATGCAGCAATGGTGAAATTAGGAGACACTTTGCTCAGTTCCTGATAAGCATAACATACATCGGCAGGTTGTGTGTATAACAAGCTATTGTCAACGCCACTGTTGTCAACGCCATCTTCTTCACCACCGGTAATTCCGAGTTCTATTTCAAGAGTCATTCCGATTTTGCTCATCCGTTCAAGATAACGTTTACTGATAGCAATGTTTTCTTCAAGTGGTTCTTCCGAAAGGTCAAGCATGTGTGAACTGAAAAGAGGTTTTCCTGTTTCTGCAAAATGTTTTTCACTTGCATCCAACAGCCCGTCAATCCAGGGAAGAAGTTTTTTAGCAGCATGGTCGGTATGAAGAATTACATGAACTCCATAAGCTTCAGCCAGCGTGTGAATGTGTTTTGCTCCGGCAATGGCACCCAGAACAGCAGCTTGTTGTCCTTCAAGCTTCAATCCTTTACCAGCATTAAATACAGCACCACCATTCGAAAATTGAATAATTACTGGTGCATTTACATTTTTTGCGGCTTCAATAACAGCATTCACTGTTGATGATCCAACTACGTTAACTGCGGGAATAGCAAATCCATTTGCTTTAGCTACCTTGAAAATGTATTGCAAATCAGCGCCTGTTACAACACCCGGTTTTACAACTTCTGAAATTTTGTTCATAATTATATTATTAAATAGTTTTTGAAATTTTTCATCAATGATATAACAAACAGACTGCAAAAAAGTTGATTTAAACCAGCCTCAACTCGCGCTTTATTTTCGCGTACAAGACCTTCGGTTCCAATCAAAATTTAGACCTTCTTACTGAGCCAATTCTTCAGACAAGAAATGCTCTAACTGCTCAGGTTTCACATTTACAGTCAACCGGCCGGCTATTGCCCACGAAATATGTCCGGTTTCTTCTGAAACAACAATGGCTATAGCGTCTGAATGTTCCGTAATTCCCAACGCAGCCCGGTGACGTAATCCCATTCGCTTTGGTATGGATTGATTTTTAGAAACCGGCAAAATACAACCGGCAGCCTTTAATTTTCGATCGGAAATAATTAAAGCCCCATCGTGCAAAGGACTGTTCTTAAAAAAAATATTTTCAATTAACCGGGAATTTATGGACGCGTTAATTTGCTCACCGGAATGAGAATAAAAATCCAAATTATTCGATCTAGTCAATATAATCAACCCTCCGGTAGAACTTTTAGCCAAGCTCCTGCAAGCAAGAACAATTTGAACTAAAGTAAAATCCGTTTTTTCTTTTTCATTCGAATTATTTCCAAATATCCGTTTGAAAAGAAGAAACAGACTACCTCGTCTCCGAGACCCTATACGCAGAAAAAAACGCCTTATTTCATCTTGGAAAAGAACGATTAATGCAAAAGCTCCAACACTTACCACCCGATCAAAAATGGCTCCCAGTAGCTCCATTTTAAACACGTACGAAACCAAAAACCAACAAATAATAAAGGCAAGAATACCTATAAAAATATTCACGGCTCCGGTACGCTTGAGAAGCTTAAAAGTCTGGTAAAGCAATATAGCCACCAGAAAAATGTCTACAACGTCCTTAAATCCTATTTGAAATCCCATAAATTATCAATTTCCATGTTAAAACTCCGGGTTATTCTACATCTTTCGTTTCAATATATTTTTTATAAATGGCAATAGCTTGAGAGGCTTCTTTTACATCGTGAACTCTCAGAATGGATGCACCTTCGGTTAATGCGAGCATATTGGCAGCCGTAGTTGCATTCAAAGCTTCAATCGGATCAATATCGAGCAATTTAGTCAGCATAGACTTGCGGGACATACCTGCCAGCATCGGAACATTTAATTGTTTAAAATATTCCAGATTGCTCAACAACTGATAGTTTTGATCCAAACTTTTCGCAAATCCGAATCCCGGATCTATTACCACATCATGTACACCAAGCAAGCGCAACTGGGATAATTTTTTTTCCAGGAACTGTAAAACATCCGGGATAATATCCTCATACTGCGTATGTGTCTGCGATTGCATCGATTGAGGAGTACCACGCATATGCATCAGCACATAAGCTACCTGACAATCAGCAACCGTCTCGAACATCATATCATCCAGCGTTCCTCCACCAACATCATTAATCATAGCAACACCATAATTATCCACCATATGACGCGCAACACCTGATCGAAACGTATCAACAGAGATCAGCACCTCCGTAAACTTTTTTAATATTACCTCAGCGCCGTCGGAAAGCCGTTCAATTTCTTCTTCCTGCGAAATGACTTCGGCCGATGGACGGGTGGAATAACCACCAATATCTATAATGCATGCTCCATCAATCAACATTTGCTCTACCGCCTGCAAAATAGTCTTATCGGATCTGTACCGACTTCCTATATAAAAAGAATCAGGTGTAACATTTACAATTCCCATAACAATGGGTGTCGACAAATCGACCAACCGATTATTTAGATTAATTTGCAGAGAATTAGAATTCATCATCAGAGAGGAGAGCATGTGAAACGTAAGTGAATTATACTGTTACAAAAGTAAGGAATTATAGCGATAGATTTGTAAGAATGAGAAAATTTAAAAAATTTTACAGCAAAGTATACGTTTTTTGTAGAAATCAAGTTATTATGTATGGACAATTTGATAAATAAAACTTGAAAAAAATAATTCACAACGTCTATTTACAGGAAAAAAACACTATTTTTGCACTTCAGTTTAAATATTTGGATATTCTTTATTTTACAATACCTTTTATGAAATTAAAAGTCATAGCTAAATTAGCATCGTTATCTTTGGCAATAACTGTGGTCGGTTGTGTAAGCAAATCGGCCAACGAAAGTTATTCCCGTGTTACTGGATGGAAGTACAATGACAAAACCGGAACTGGTTTTTCAGTAAAAAAAGGTTACGCTTCTCGTATTCCAGCTGGGATGGTTGCCATTGAAGGCGGATCGTTTACAATGGGTGAAAAAGGAGAATTTATTACTGCTCCACGCGACAATAAGCCGCGTAGAGTAACCGTAAGTTCTTTTTATATGGATCAATACGAAATCAGAAACATCGATTGGCGCGAATATACAAACTGGATGAAAATAGTTTTTGGCAATTCAGCCCCAAAACTTGTTGCAAGAGCTCAGCCCGATTTTAAAATTTGGCGTGAAGAAATGGCGTACAACGAACCTTATCTGAATAACTACTTTACACATCCTGCATATGATCAATATCCAATTGTGGGTGTGACCTGGGAGCAAGCTATGGATTACTGCACATGGCGCACCGACCGAGTGAATGAAAAAGCATTAATTGATGCCGGTATTATTGCAACGCCCAACTTTACAAAAATGGAAAAAGAGACAGATATTGCAACGATCTCAAACAACTTCGTTTTTAACACTCAAAAATACTTACTGCAACCAAGTTATCAACCTGCAATAGGAAAAAATCCTAAAAAAGATTTGTATGGCAAAAACCGGAAAGTAGATATTACTGACGGTATACTCTTTTCTGAATTCCGCTTGCCAACTGAAGCTGAATGGGAATTTGCAGCTTATGCTATAAAATCGAGTAAAAAGAGCGGATTGGTTGCCGAAGGGAAAATTTATCCCTGGTCAGGTGGTCAGGTTCGTAATCCTACCAGACAACAATTGGGGCAAATGGAAGCCAACTTCGTCAGAGGCAGAGGTGATATGATGGGCACCTCAGGAGCGCTTAATGATAAAGCTATGATTACAGCACCCGTCAACTGGTATTTTCCAAACGATTTCGGGTTGTATAACATGGCCGGTAACGTGAACGAATGGGTGTTGGATGTATACCGTTCTACTTCAACAGACGAAATAGCCGAATACAACCCTTTTAGAGGAAATATTTATTTTACTCCGATTGCAACTGGTGTTGATGAGCAAGGAAATAAGGCTTATAAAGTAGATTCACTTGGACGTATTGCTACTGAAATTGCAAAAAAATCAGACGATGTTCGTAGCTATAAAGATGGTGATGCCGAGTCACAAATTGACTACATAATGGGCGACTCAATAGGACTAGCTAATTTAAAAAACAGCAAGTTTGATCCGACTGATATACTACGTCCAACAATCACTGTAAAAACCAGAGTGTACAAAGGAGGTTCATGGAAAGACCGTGTGTATTGGTTAAACCCATCTACACGCCGCTATCTGGATCAGGATAAATGTAGAAATGATCTTGGATTCCGGTGTGCAATGAGCATGCTTGGCGATGCAACTAAAAGTGCTAAATAATAAACATACAAGACTTACAAAGCACCAATTCAGAAACTGAATTGGTGCTTTTTTGTATTTATTCAGAGTTGGTTTTCCAATGAAAATTAGTACTTTTGCAATTCAAAATTCGAAATAGTAATTCAGAAAATCTATATAAACAAAACATTATGAGCAGAACGATAATTGTTGATGCACTCAAACGAACAGATTTTGGTGCCGAAGTAAACATTAAAGGCTGGGTGCGTACTCACCGTGGGAATAAAACCGTTAGTTTCATTGCGTTGAACGATGGTTCAACGATCAATAATATCCAGGTTGTTGCAGATAATGAAAAGTTTGGTGACGAATACCTGAAACCCATCACCACCGGAGCGTGTATAAGCGTTACCGGCAAATTGGTTGAATCCATGGGGCAGGGGCAACATGTAGAAATACAAGCCGACAAAATTGAAATATACGGAACTGCCGATCCGGAAACATATCCCTTGCAAAAGAAAGGGCATACGATGGAATTTTTGCGTGACATAGCTCACCTGCGTCCCCGTACCAATACTTTTGGAGCAATCTTTCGCGTACGCCACAACATGGCCATTGCTGTTCACACATTCTTTCACGAACGTGGGTTCTTCTATTTTCATACCCCAATCATTACTGCTTCGGACTGTGAAGGCGCCGGTCAGATGTTTCAGGTAACAACCTTGAACCTCTATGATCTGAAAAAAGACGAAAACGGATCAATTGATTACAGCAATGACTTTTTTGGGAAACAAGCAAGCTTAACGGTTTCAGGGCAGCTCGAAGGCGAATTGGCTGCTATGTCGATGGGTTCTATTTATACTTTCGGACCAACATTCCGTGCTGAGAACTCAAATACGCCACGCCACTTGTCTGAGTTCTGGATGATTGAACCGGAAGTAGCTTTTAATGAAATCGAAGAAAACATGCAACTGGCTCAGGACTTCATTCAATATTGTGTGAAGTGGGCATTGGATCATTGTAAGGACGATTTGGATTTTCTTTGCAACATGTACGACAAAGAACTGATCGAACGCTTAAACTTTGTGGTGAACAACGACTTCGAACGCGTGACTTACACCAAAGGAGTGGAAATTCTGGAAGCAGCTATTGCTAAAGGTCATAAATTTGAATTCCCCGTAAGCTGGGGAACCGATCTGCAATCGGAACACGAACGCTATCTGGTAGAACAACACTATAAGAAACCGGTTATTCTGACCGACTACCCGAAAGAAATCAAATCGTTTTATATGAAACAAAACGACGATGGAAAAACGGTTCGTGCCATGGATGTTCTGTTTCCCAAGATTGGAGAAATTATCGGAGGTTCGCAACGCGAGGAAGACTACACCAAACTAAAAACACGCGCCGACGAAATGGGAGTTCCAACAAAAGATATCTGGTGGTATCTGGAAACCCGTAAATTCGGAACAGCTCCACACTCCGGCTTTGGTTTGGGCTTTGAACGCTTGTTGCTATTCGTTACGGGTATGGCTAATATCCGCGATGTAATCCCATTCCCCCGGACTCCGAACAATGCCGAGTTCTAATTTGTTATCTCATCCGACTATTATTTTACACTATTTTCGGAACTGAAATAAATGGTTGCTTGTTTGACCGAATGTCAAACAAGCAACCATTTATAAACTTGTCTCCTGAATAAAAATACAGGAGAAAAGGCTGTAATGTAACAAAACTATGCAAAACATACGCATTCAGTACAAAACATTTTATTATAATAGACAAAAGATTATTTTTGCATCAATTTAAATCAAATACACAATAAAACTAATAACGAAATGGACAAAACGAAGACAACCGAACTGGACAATGTAGTGGTACGTTTTTCGGGCGACTCAGGCGATGGGATGCAGCTCACAGGTACACTATTTTCGAATCTTTCGGCCATTTTAGGGAATGAAATTTCAACCTTTCCCGATTATCCATCCGAAATACGCGCTCCGCAAGGTACACTGGGCGGAGTTTCTGGATTTCAGGTACACCTGGGATCGAGCAAAATCTATACGCCGGGCGATGATCCCGATGTATTGGTGGTAATGAACCCCGCTGCACTCAAAGTGAATGCCAAATCGATAAAAAGAGGCGGGATTATCATATTCGACTCCGACACATTCAATAAATCCGGATTTGATAAGGCCGGGTTTATAACCGAGAACCCATTTGAAGAATTAGCCATTTCGGAAACCATTCAATTAATACCTGCCGCCCTTTCTACTCTGACACAAAGCAGTCTGGATGGATTTGGATTTGACAATAAAACCGTATTACGCAGCAAAAATATGTTTGCTCTGGGATTGATTTGCTGGTTATTCAACCGCCCTATCGATCAGGCCATTCACTTTCTGACTAATAAATTCGGTAAAAAGCCATCCATTCTGGAAGCTAACGTAAAAGTACTGACCGACGGATTCAACTACGGTAACAACCTACACCTCTCCATCTCTACCTACCAGGTAGAAAAATCGCACGAAACACCTAAAGGAAAATACACCAGCATTAGCGGTAATAAAGCCACTGCCTGGGGACTGATAGCCGCAGCGCAGAAATCGGGTTTACAACTTTACCTGGGAGGTTACCCCATTACCCCCGCCACCGACATTATGCATGAACTGGCCGCCCGCAAAGATATGGGCGTAAAGGTGGTGCAAGCCGAAGATGAAATAGCCGGTATCACATCGGCCATTGGTGCTTCGTTTGCCGGTAGTCTGGCTGTAACCAATACTTCCGGACCGGGACTAGCTCTGAAATCGGAAGCCATCGGGCTGGCCGTGATGGCAGAATTGCCCATTGTTGTTATAGACGTAATGCGCGGCGGACCGTCAACCGGGATGCCTACCAAAACCGAACAAACTGACCTACTGCAAGCGTTGTACGGACGCAACGGCGAGAGTCCTGCTGTGGTAATGGCTGCCGGTACACCCGACGACTGTTTCCATTATGCATTTATGGCTTGTAAAATTGCGTTGGAACATATGACCCCCGTAATTTTGCTTACTGATGCTTTTATTGGTAATGGAACAT